>NZ_JBEYHT010000052.1:0-59047 GCF_040635425.1 Streptomyces laurentii
CAGCCCGACCTCGCCGCCCGCGTCGGCCATCCGTTCCAGGAGGTCGAAGCCGCGCTACGCCGGGCCGTGAGGGCCGGGCTTGTGGCGGTGCACCGCGACGGGCACCGGGCAGTGGTGGATCGGCGCGTGCGCCACATGGCCGAGATGGGGCCCGAGCGGTATCCCGCCGCTGGCGGCGGCCGGCGACCACAGACAACGCTTCTGAGACGCTTCGACCAGCTGGTACGCGGCGGACCCGACGGCGGCCTTCGCCGTCGCCTCGACCTTCGGAGAGTGCGCCGCCACGGCCGCGGCAGTGCGCCGAGGTCGCTGACCAGGGCAGAAGCCGGGTCCGTGATCGCCGCGTAGCCGTACGCGGCGGCAGCGTCCGACTGTGCGGGAAGCGCAGCGGGCAGTTGCGGCGGGCTCTCTCCCCGAAGGCGAAACCGAGCAGCGGCTCGCAGGGACGGTGCAGCTCCCCGCCCACTACGACCTCGCAGGGCTGTGCAGGCGGGAGCCGGGGACTGTCAGATCGGCGTTGTCCGCCCGGCCGGTCAACTCCTCGGCCTCCCCGCCCCCGGCTGATCGGCGCTCATCTCAAGATCATGGTAGGCGGCGCGCGCGGCGGCCGGTGCGCCCGCCGGTTCCCGTGCGAACGTGAGAGGGGGCGTGCTCGGCCATGCATCGACGTGGACGAGGCGGAGTGGACGCTCGCACAGGACCGTGGTTCGTGCGGCCCGGTTCGCTGCGGCGGTGTCGGCGAGCCGTCAAGACCGACGACGACCGGGGCTGCCATGGCGGGCTTCCCTGCGGGGGCGTCCTGGGCCGCTCCGCGCGGAGAGGGGCCGGGAGGGCTCGAAATGGACCGAAGGGCCCAGTCGCGGGTGTATCGGAGTGGTGCCAGCGTGGAAGGTGCCGCACCTGGGGCGGACGGAATCCCCGGCCCCGGGACGTACTGCCGAGGAGGAGCGATGAGCAGTGACTTTCCCGTCCACTCGGAGCTCGGCACCGTCATTGTGGGGGTCGACGGCTCCCCGTCCGCCAAGATGGCCGCCCTGTGGGCCGCCGACGAGGCGGCGCGGCGCGGCCAGTCCCTGCATCTCGTGCACGCCGCCGATACCGACCGGCGCGCCCTGTTCGTCCGTGCGGAGACTCTTCAAGCGATACGGGAGGCGGGTCGCGACCTGCTCGACGAGACGGCTGCCGCACTCCAGAAGGATCACCCCGATCTGACCGTGGTCAAGGAACTCAGCAAACTGGAGCCGGTCGCGGCACTCAGCGCGATCGCCGGCCGCCGGGGCACGATCGTGGTGGCAAACCGGGGCCTCGGCGGGTTCGCCGCGCTGATGCTCGGATCGGTCGGGCTGGGTGTGGCCGCCCGAGCCACCGTTCCTGTGATCGTCGTGCGTGCCCAGGCACGTCGCCGTCCATCCTCCGTTCGGCGTGGTCGGCGTGGTCGGCGTGGGCGGCAGCAGGGACTGCCGGGCGGCCGTCGCCTTCGCCGTGGCGGAGGCGAGCCTGCGCGAGGCACGACTGCGTGCCCTCTGGGTGTGGTCCCCCTCCTCCTGTCCCACGACAACGTGGCCCAGGAACTGTCCGAACGCAGTCGGTTGCTCGCCGAGTCCGTGGCCGGTTGCTCGGAGAGGTACCCGGATGTCGACATCGAGCAGGAGGTCGTGCGCGGCCACCCCGTTGAGGAGTTCACCCGCGCTTCCCGGGAATCCCTGGCGCTCGTCATCGGCCGAAGGGGCCATGGCGGCGGCTCCGCCGTACGGCTCGGCTCCACGGTCACGGGCTCCTCCACGGAGCGGCTTGCCCCGTCATCACCGTCCCGAGGCCCCGGGCGACAGGGACCGTCGGCACCGCGCCCGGGGCCGGAGAGATGAGGACGATGCAGCAGATCCGGATCAGCCGCCGGCCCCGGCCGCCCCGTCGGCCCAGCCTCCTCGATCTGCGGACGCCTTCCGGTCGCCCGCTCCCGTACTGAGGCCCCGGCCAGAGCCGTGGAGGACATCGTGAGCACCAACAGGAAGCCGGAGTCCAGGGTCGTGCCGTTCACCGTGCTCGGCCGGAAGGATGTCGACCGGGTCGGCGGCAAGAACGCCTCCCTGGGGGAGCTGACCACCCGACTCGGCGCGGCGGGCATCCATGTACCACCGGGCTTCGCCACCACCGCCGAGGCGTACCGTGAGCTGCTCGCCGGCCATGGGCTGCGCGAGGGGATCGAGGAGCAGGTTGGACGCCTCCACGACGGGACACCGCTCGAAGAGGTCGGTGCCGCCATCCGCTCCCTCCTCCTCGCCGAACCACTGCCCGAGCTCCTGCGGGACGAGATCATCGGCGCCTACCGGCAACTGGCTGAGGGCTGCGGCCGGACGGATCCCGACGTGGCGGTCCGCTCCAGCGCCACTGCCGAGGACCTGCCCGAGGCGAGCTTCGCCGGCCAGCAGGAGACATACCTCAACGTGCGGGGCGTCGACCGACTCGTGGACGCGTGCCGGCGCTGCTACGCCTCCCTCTTCACCGACCGGGCCATCGACTATCGCGAACGCATGGGCTACGACCACCTCACCGTCGCCCTGTCGGTCGGAATCCAGCTCATGGTCCGCTCCGACCTCGCCGGTGCCGGCGTCGTCTTCACCCTCGACCCGGAGAGCGGCTTCCCGGAGGTGATCGTCGTCAGCGCGGCCTGGGGCCTGGGGGAGACCGTCGTCAGTGGCCAGGTCGATCCCGACGAGTACACGGTCTTCAAACCGACTCTGAAACATCCCGCGCTCGATCCGCTCATCGACCTGCGGATCGGGGCGAAGCGCGTCAAGGCCGTCTATGCCGAGGACGGTCTGACCCGGACCGTCGACACGCCCGACACGGAACGCGGCGCGCGGGTCCTCGACGACGCCGAGGTGCGCGTCCTGGCCGAGTGGGCCGCGGCCGTCGAGCAGCACTACGGCTGCCCCATGGACCTCGAATGGGCCAAGGACGGCCTCACCGGCGAGCTCTGGATCGTCCAGGCGCGCCCAGAGACCGTGCAGTCGCGACGCCGCACCACGACGCTGCGCCGGTGCCGTCTGACCGCCACCCCCGTACCCAGCCCGTTCGTCGAGGGCATCGCTGTGGGCGAGGCAATCGGCCAGGGCCCCGTCGTCGCTCTCGACGCGCCGGTAGACCTCGACCGCTTCCCACCCGGCGGCGTCCTCGTCACCGCCGTCACCGACCCCGACTGGGAACCCGTGATGAAACGGGCCTCCGCGATCGTCACCGACCACGGTGGCCGCACCTCGCACGCCGCCATCGTCAGCCGCGAACTCGGCGTCCCCGCCGTCGTCGGCACCGGCGACGGCACGCGCCTCCTGCACGACGGCATGCCGGTAACGGTCTCGTGTGCCGAGGGCGAGCGGGGCCGGGTGTACGAGGGATCACTGCCGTACGAGGAGACCGAGACCGACCTCGCGGACCTGCCCGCCACCCGGACGCACGTCATGCTCAACCTGGCCGATCCGTCGGCCGCGTTCCGCTGGTGGCGGCTGCCCGCGGACGGCGTGGGCCTCGCCCGGCTGGAGTTCATCGTCGCCCACCAGGTAAAGGTCCACCCGATGGCGCTGCTGCACCCCGAACGCCTCGACGCCCACGACCGGCACCTGATCGAGCGCCTCACCGAGGGATATCCCGACCGTGGGCAGTACTTCGTCGACCGGCTCGCCCGTGGCATCGCCCGGATCGCCGCCTCCCGCTGGCCCGCCCCCGTCATCGTGCGCACCAGCGACTTCAAGACCAACGAGTACGCCAGGCTGCTCGGTGGCCGCCCCTTCGAACCCGATGAGGCCAACCCGATGATCGGCTGGCGCGGCGCGAGCCGTTACTACAGCCCGGGCTACCGGGAGGGGTTCGCACTCGAATGCCGGGCGCTGCGCAAGGTCCGCGACGAGATGGGCCTGACCAACGTCGTCGTCATGATCCCCTTCTGCCGCACGCTCGGCGAGGCCGACCGGGTGCTCGGGGTGATGGCAGAGGAGGGACTCGTGCGCGGCGAGAACGGGCTCCACGTCTACGTCATGGCGGAGATACCGGCCAATATCATCCTCGCGGAGGAGTTCGCGGTGCGGTTCGACGGCTTCTCGATCGGCAGCAATGACCTCACCCAGCTCACCCTCGGCATCGACCGCGACTCCGAGGCCCTCGCCCACGTCTTCGACGAGCGGGACCCCGCCGTCGTCCGCAGCATCGGACTCCTCGCCGCACGCGCCCACGCCGTCGACCGCCCGGTCGGCCTGTGCGGCCAGCGGCCCAGCGACGACCCCGGATTCACCGCGCTCCTCGTCCGCGCCCGACTGGACTCGATCTCGGTGGCGCCCGACAGCTTCCCCACCGTGAAACGGACCGTGGCGGAGGCGGAGTCCGCCTTGGACGAGGCCGTCGCGGCCGTGTCGTACGGAGATCCCCTGTGACCTGCACCCCCAGAGTCCCGTCCCGGGTCCAACGCTGAGTGACGTCTGAGGCGGCCTCGTACGCGCCATGCCGACGCGACGTGGACCGTTCGGCCCCGTCTTGGGCGCGTCTGGGCAGAGTGTGACGGAGATGGCCGAGTCCGACGGGGATGTACGGCCGAAGAACCGAGGCGCTTGCCGGGGACGTGGCAGCACTTGCACCCCCGCCCCTGGCGCCGAGTTCGCTCACAGCCACTCCTGGGGCACCGTGGTCATACACGACGCTCATCCGCGACAGTGACGGCGCGCCCGCCGGCGGGTCTGGCGGTGCTGGCCGCGCCGTCGCCGATCTCAGTCGTCGTACCGCAGCCGGTCGACGACACCCGCGACGCCGTCCACGCTGCCGCACAGCCGCTTGACCACGGGTGCCAGGTCGCGGCGCGGCAGAACACCGCTGAGGGTCACCACGCCGTCGGCGACCTCGACGTTCACTGTTGAGGGAGACAGACGCAGGGTGCGGGTGAGGACGTCCTCGACGATCTCCTCCTGGACCGCGCGATCGCGGCGCAGGAACAGCTGGACCACGTCACTGCGGCTCAGGACGCCCAGGACCACGCCCTCCTCGTCCACGACCGGCAGCCGCTTCACGCCCTGCCGGTCCATGACCCGGACCGCGCGCACCACGCTCCACTCGGGCCGTGCCACCACAGCGGGGCTCGTCATGAGTTCCCCGGCGGTGCTTCCTCCACCGCCGTCCGCCTGGCGGCGGACCAGATCACGCTCGGAGACCACACCGAGTGGGTGGCTCGCCTCGTCGACGACGCACACGGCGGTGATGTCGAACTCGTCGAGCAGCCGGGCGACCTCCTTCAAGGAAGTGTCGGGGCGGACGCTCACCGAGGTGGGGGTCATCAGATCAGCGACGCTGCGGTGCCTCATGGCTGTCACTCCCGGTCGTGGCGGCGATGCGCCGCCTCACTTCGTTCGTCAGGGCCGCCAGGCGTGGCGATACGGAGGCCACCGGTGCCTGCGGTTCGTCGATGCGGCGCGCCGCCGCCGGTGCCTGTTTCAGGTCCGTCTCGAAGCGGGCGCGCGCCGCGGCGAGGGAGGGGCGCGGCCCGATCCTGCGACCGTTGCGCATCACGGTCCGGAGCAGCGGCTCCGCGCCGGGCGGGACCGGTTCGTCAAGCAGTCCGATGACATCCACGAGGTCTGGTCGGCGGAAGACCTGCTTGGCGGCGGGGGCGGTGACCTTGCGGGACGACAGCTTCATGACCGGGCGTCCGTCGTAGGCGACGAGTTTGTAAGCCGCGTCGAGGTACGGGGCGTCGGCGGCCACGCCCACCTTCGTGCCGACGGCGTACACGTCGATCGGTGCCCCGGACCGTACGAGCGCGTCCAGCGCGTACTCGTCCAGGCCACCGCTGGCGATGATCCGCACCCCCGGCAGTCCCGCCTCGTCGAGGAGGGTGCGGGCGCGCCGCGCGAGCATGCCGAGGTCGCCGCTGTCGAGACGGATCGCGCATCCGTCCGGAGACCCCAGCTCATTCAGGACGCGAGCGGCGGTCCGGGTGCCGCGCTCGGTGTCGTACGTGTCGACGAGCAGTGTCACGGGCCCCGGGTGGGCCCGGGCGAACGCGCGGAAGGCGTCCAGTTCGCTCGGGAACGCCTCGACATATGAGTGGGCCATCGTGCCGGACGCCGGGATCCCGTACCGGACGGCCGCGGCCACGTTGCTCGTGCCCGCGAACCCCACCAGCGCTCCGAGCCGCGCCGAGGCCAGACCGGCCTGCGGGCCGTGACTGCGGCGCAGCGAGAAATCGATCACCGGACGTCCAGCGGCCGCCAGCACACAGCGAGCGGCCTTCGAGGCGACCGCGGTCTGGTGGCAGACCAGCGAGAGCAGATACGTCTCGACGAGCTGTGCCTGCGGAAGCGGCGCGGTCACCTCAAGGAGCGGCTCGCCAGCGAGGACGATCGTTCCCTCCGGTACGGCCCGCACCTCGCCGTCGAAACGAAGTCCGACAAGCGGCCGCAGGTCCTGCTCACGCCGGTGCAACACCTCGGCGAAGTCCCTGGCGTCCGCCGGCCCGACCGTGAAGCCGGAGAGGTAGTCGAGCGCGGGCTCCAGACCTGCGGCGACGAGGAATCCGCGCCCCGGCGGCAGATCCCGCACGAAGAGACTGAACGTGGCAGGTGATCGCATGCCTTCGCGGGAGTACGAGAGGGCCATGGTGATCTCGTAGAGGTCTGTCGTCGTCACCTTCGACACGCCACTCAGCTCCCTCATGTCCGTACGCCGCCGGGCGCCCCCTCACTTCGCGTCGTTCCTGTGGTTGCCCCGCCAGTTCCGTGGACCGGAGGAGGACATCGCTCAGGCGAAGTCGAGCCTCCGCCACCGCTCTGCGGTGCGTGACCCGTCCAGCGGGGCCGCAGTCGACTCTGTGATCATCTGCAGGTATCCCACCATCGAGCGCGGATCCCCCGTGACCGTCCGGGCGGTCACCGCGTCCTCGACGAGCGAGGTCACCAGCGCCGCATCGGGACGGCGGAGGGGCCGAAGGGCGCCGGGCCGGCGGGCGTCGCTCATGTGCGCGTCGCGCTGGTCCATGCGATGCCCGCCGACGGCGCTGGCGTGCCGGAGGGCGACAGGCGAGGAAACCGTTCGGCACACGGCAGGAGCGGCAGTTGCCGCTAACGTGACTGTCGGCGTCGGAGGGGTGGCACGTCATGGCCGTGGTCGTGCTCGTGTGCCTGGGCGGCGATCACGGCGGCTTGTACGCGCCGCTCGACGCCGAGTTTGTCGAGGAGACGGGAGATGTGGTTCTTGACCGTCTTCTCCGACAGGTACAGACGCTTGGCGATCTCATGATTGGTCAGTCCTTCGCCTACCAGGTCGAGTACCGCGTGTTCGCGTTCCGTCAGCACCGCCAGGCGCTGGTCCTCCGGCGGCTTCCCGGCCTGAGGGTCGCGCAGGGTGCTCATGAGGCGAGCCGTAGTGGCTGGATCCAGCATCGACGCGCCCGTGGCCACCGTCCGTATCGCCGCGACCAGGTCGGAACCCTCGATCTGCTTGAGGACGTAGCCGGCGGCCCCCGCCATGATCGCGTCCAGCAGAGCCTCCTCGTCGTCGAACGAGGTCAGCATCAGACAGGCGAGCCCCGGTACCCGGGAACGCAGCTCGCGGCATACCGAGACGCCGTTCCCGTCCGGCAGCCGGACATCGAGAACGGCGACATCGGGTCGCAGCGCGGGCCCACGGGCCAGCGCCTGCTCCGCCGACGACGCCTCCCCGGCAACCTCCATGTCCGGCTCGTCGTCGATCAGCTCACGCACGCCTCGACGCACGACCTCGTGATCGTCCACGAGGAAGACCCGGGCAGGTGGGGTGGGTATCTCGGCCATGTCGGTCCCCAGTCGACGAAGGGAAGAGAACCTTGGACGTGTGCCCCCGATTATCTCAGGATCACCGGTCCCGCACACGGCGGAACCGGTCGGCTCGTCCAGCGTCGGTGCGGCCCACTCGTGCAGTCGGGCTGCGAGCGAACCCGACGACTGCGGGTGCGTTCGTCTTCGTCGGGTGCCACCCTTGGAGGGCGTTTGTCTTCGCTCACGCGTCCGGATCCCCGAGAGCCCCGGCTCCGCTCCAGGGGCATCTGATAGACGTCGCCGAGTGGCGTCGTTCCGCCGTGGACGGGAGGACCCTCGTGATCATCACTCACAGCGTCGATGGAGACATTCTCCGTGTCACGCTCCATCGCGACCTGGATGTCACCAACCGAGCCGCGGTTGCGCTGGCACTCCAGACCCTGGTCCAGGCGCACCACCCCATGCGGGTGCTCGTGGAGGTCCCGCTGACCGAGCCCTCATCGGCGACTCTGAGTGCGCTGGTTCGCACCCACCGTATGTGCAGAAATGTGGGCGTCGACTTCGCGCTCACCGGGCTCGGTGCCGACGCTCAGCGACTTCTGGACGAGAGCGTCTCCTGAGCGGTCGGCATCCAGTGCAGCACGTACGGGTAGCGCTCGGGCAGGGGCCGAACGGGTTCTTCGAGGGGCTGATCGGAGCCTCACGGCCTGGGCCCGCAGCTCGTATCGTGAGATGCACGGGGCGAAGACCCCCCTCTCCTCGCCCCCCTGGCGTTCGGGTCGTCCACAGGCACGAGAGTGCCCTGGGAAGGGGAGATAACCGTGGGAGATCTGATCACCCCTGTCGCCCGACCGCAGGGGCTCTACGACCGTGAGGCCGAGTGGAAGCGCCTTGTCGCGTTCGTCGACGATCCGCGTCCCAGGCCCGCGATCGGTGTCGTCACCGGTCCACGGGGGCACGGTAAGTCGTTTCTTCTCAAGGCCCTGGCCCGTGCGACGGGTGGGTTCTACTTCGCTGTTCAGGAGGCCGCCCAGGCCGAGACCCTCCGCGCGCTCGCCCAGCGGTACGCGCGCCATGCTGATCTCGCACGGGCGCCGCACTGGACGGGATGGAGGGACGCGCTGCTCACGCTGGCGGTCTCGGGGTGTGGCCCGACCGCGTTGGTCGTCATAGACGGATTCCCCGAGGTCGTGCGGCAGAGCCCAGGGTTCCCGGCCACGATCAGCGAGGTGTGTCATCGGCTGGGTGACGGCCCGGGCGGTTCCTCCCGGCTACGGCTGCTGCTCTGCGGCAGCACGACACCGGTGATGAGCCGACTGCTCAGCGCCTCGACCATGTGGGTGGACCAGGTCGTGGAGCTGGCCCCCCTGGACTTCCGGCAGGCACGAGAAATGTGGGCGATCGACGACCTCGGGCTCGCGCTGCGGGTGCACGCCGTTGTCGGTGGCAGCGCGGCCTTCCGCTTCGACCCCGCAGGCGACCGGCCCCCGGCCGGCTTCGCCGACTTCGACCGGTGGATACGCGAGTGCGTGCTCAGCCCCCGGCTGCCGCTGTTCTGGAGGGCCGGGCACATCCTGGACCGCGTACCGGACAGCTGGGACATCGCCGCGTGCCATTCCACCGTGGCCGCGCTCGCTGCCGGCCGATCCACGCCCGGGGAGATCGCCGACTTCCTCGACCGGCCGGCGACGGAGGTGCCGCACATCCTGTCCCACCTCGAAGCACGTGGCCTGGTGCGCGGCGAGCCCGACGCCTTCCAGCCCGGACTGATCCACTACCGCATCACCGAACCGCTTCTGGCCTTCGACCACGCTGTGATCCGCCCCCGCCGCGCCGACCTCGTGGACGCGGATGCCAAAGCGATCGACGAGATCTGGCGGCAGGCCCGGTCCGTGTTCGAACGAGACGTGGCGGGCCCGCACTTCGCCCAGATCTGCCGGGAGTGGGCGGTCCGGTTCGCCCCGGCGGATATCTTCGGAGACGCACCGGCATCCGCGTTGTCGGGCTCCGTCCCACACGTCACCGATCAGCCTGCGGGGATCGACATCGTGGTGCGCGGCCGAGAAGCCCTCCGCCGCGGTCCGCTGCTGTCGATCGGCCAGGTCTCATGGACGGAGCCCATGGACACGCCCCACCTCGAACGGCTGCGCGGTCATCTGGTGCACCTCGCCGCTCTCGGCGAGGACGCCGACCGGACCCGCCTCGTCTGCTACGGAGCCGCAGGGTTCGGCCCGGACCTCCGCGATGCCGAGGCGCGCGGGAAAGTGCTCCTCGTCTCACCCGAGCAGATGTACGGCGACGGACAGTGGCCGCGCACAACGGAGGAAGGAGGACATCAGTGACCGCCAGGGCGCAGCCGCCCCAAACACGGGAGACCAGGGAAAAGGTCCGGTCCGGCCGCCGGCAGATCCCGAGCGGCGTGCTTCCCACGCCGAGCGTGACGGCGTACGTCCCGGTGAAGGGGATCAGGACACGTCCCAGGCGACCAGTGCACACCATTCGTGTGAGCGCCCTCTTCCTCTGACAGCTCGGGACCACTCCGGAAGAAGCAGGCCATCAACGAAGGAGAAAGCAGCCATGACGACCGCACGCGAGATCATGCACACGGGCGCCGTCTGTGTGCAGGAGAACGAGACTCTCGTGGACGCCGCGCGCCGTATGGACGAACTCGGCATCGGCGCCCTGCCCATCTGCGGGCCGGACGACCGGCTCCACGGGATGATCACTGACCGGGACATCGTGGTGAAGTGTCTCGCCAAGGACAAGGACCCGCGCCATATGACGGCCGGACACCTCGCCCAGGGCAAGCCGATCACCGTAGACGCGGACGCCGACAGCGAGCAGGTGCTGCGGACCATGACGGAGCACCACATTCGCCGTGTCCCCGTGATCGACGACCACCGGCTCGTCGGCATGATCAGCGAAGCGGACCTCGCCAGGCACCTGGACGAGCAGCAGGTCGGGATGTTCGTCGAGGCCGTCTGCGCCTGAACGGCCACGGCACCCGACCACCGCTGCCAGAGACGGTGGCTGGTCCTCGGAGGAATGAGGGATTCGGGGACCACCCTGACCGTGTCCTGGCACGCGAGCCAGCCACCGGCTCCGAGGCGCGGCGGGTCGATTCAGGTCGCCTGGTTCAGGCATCAGGAGGATCTGCCGGTCGGTGTGCTCTGTGGCCGTCGAGCGTCGCCGGGGGAGCCTTGACATGGGGGCTGGGCGGAGGAATGCCGTGAGCGGACTGGTGATTGTGGGAGCGGACGGCTCGGCGTCGAGCCTGGCCGCCGTCGAGACGGCGGCCAGCGAGGCCCGGTGGCGAGATGCGGGGCTGCGGATCGTGCACGCCTTCCACTGGCCGGTGGCACGTGTGCCGTTGTGGCAGGCCCTGCCGATGCCGGACGAGGGCGAGATCCGGAAGATGACCGAGGGGCTGCTGAGCGAGGCGATAGAACGTGCCAGGACGGTGGCACCGTCGGTTGACGTCACCCCCGCTGTGGTGATGGGGGAGCCAGTGGCGGTGCTGGAGGCACAGTCGCGTGCCGCGGAGCTGGTGGTCGTCGGGTCCCGGGGCATGGGCGGCTTCGTCGGGCTGGTGGTGGGCTCCACGGCTGTGAACCTGGCAGCGCACGGCCGATGTCCCGTGCTCGTGGTGCGGGACCAGCCGGAGCCGACCGGGCCGATCGTGCTGGGGGTCGACGGCTCCCGGGCCGGCGCGGCGGCGGTGGACTTCGCGTTCGCGGAGGCCGCGATGCGCGGCGTGGGCGTCGTCGCCCTGCATGCCTGGACCACGTGGAACGCGCCCGTGCCTCCGCCGCAGGATCCCGCCGAACCGTACGCGAGCAGACCGGGCATGCTCGCCCAGGCCGAGGAGCGTCTGCCCGCCGAGGCGCTCGCGGGCCGCCGGGAGCGGTACCCGGACGTCGCTGTCGAGCTCCGCGTCGTGCACGGTGCGACGCGTGAGGCTCTGATCGAGGCAAGCAGCGCCGCGCAGCTCGTGGTCGTCGGCGCACGGGGGCGCGGTGGTTTCGCGGGCCTGCTGCTGGGCTCGGTGAGCCAGGCGGTGCTGCACCACGCGCACAGCCCGGTCGCCGTGGTGCGACAGCCCGCCGAGCGCTGACCCGGGGGCTCGCTCCGGTGGTCGGTCCGGAGGGCCCCGCCCCCGGTCCACCAGGTCGCGGTTCGAGGCGACAGCTCGCGCGGGGGTGGCGAGACTGGAAACGAAGTGAGAGAGGAGGTCGCCGGATGCGACTTCGGACCTTCCTCGCACGGTTCCGGCTCATGGGCGCGCCCGGTGCGGCCGTCGTCGCCGTGCCGGACGACCGGGCGGGCGACCCCGCCGCAGAACTCGGGCCGGTGCTTTCCCGGCTCACGGGCGTCCAGGAGCAGGCGTCGGAGATCCGCGCCAGAGCCGGGGACGAGGCCGCGGCCCTCCTACGGGAGGCGGCCCGGCAGGCCGCCGACATCGTGGCCGACGCCCAGGAACAGGCCGGTCGGGTGCGTACGGAAGCCATGGCTTCCGCGCTGGCCGCGGCCCGCCGTGAGGAGATCGCCCTTCTCGCGGCCGGGCGGAGCGCGGCGGAGCAGGTGCGCAGGCGGGCCGGCGAGCGGATCCCCGGTCTCGCCGACCGGGTGGCCGGGTACGCTCTCGGCCGCCCCGACAGTCTGGGGAGCGACGCATGGGCGCCGGGTGGGTCGCCGGTGTGATCAGGGCCAGAGCTCTGACGTCCCAGCGACTGGGGTCCGCCGCCACCCACGAGCTGGCCGCGAGCCCAACCCTTGCCCATGCCCTGCGCGGTCTGGCCGGCTCGACCTACCGGGAAGCCGCCGCCCGCAGCCCGGGGAGCGGCTCTGGACGTCCCGGCTCCGCGAGGCCGGGAAGTGGTTGCTCCGTGGCATGCTGCTGAGCGGGGAACAGGCCCTCGCCCAAGGGACCACGGCAGACAGGGCGACGGTCACGATCGCGTACACGACCACCATGGGGGTACGGCACCCCGCCGACGTGACGTGCAAACCCACTGCCCACTCACCGGATGATCCGACGCCGCGCAACAGCGCGCTGGTCCAGGCCGAGGCGGCTTACCACGACGTGGTCAGGACGGCGGCCGAGTACGCGTCCGCGCGCGAGACGACCCGCCTCGTGGCCGCCGAGATCCGCAGGACACGGCAACGCGTCCGCACGCTGCGCCACCACCGGATCCCCCGTCTGAGTGGAGAACTGGCCGCCGCCGAACAGAGCCTGGAGCAGACAGAGCACGAGGGGTCCGTCCGCAGACGGTGGGCCTCCGCACCGGCCGGAGCGGCGGGCACGGGTTCGTCACGTATCTGACGATGGGAGAGCACCATGCGACCGACGTTCGTTCTGGGGCGGATCGCCGGAGTGCGGATCGGAGTCCACTGGAGCGTTCTGCTCATCTTCGCGGTGATCGCCCTCGGGCTCGCGGAAGGTCGCCTTCCCGAGGCGCACCCGGGCCGCGCCTGGCCGGTGTACTGGGCGGTCGGGCTGCTGACCGCCGTGGTCTTCTTCGCGTCCCTGCTCGCGCACGAGCTGGCGCACGCGATCCTCGCCCGGCGTAACGGGGTCGAGGTGGACGACATCGTCCTCTGGCTCCTCGGCGGTGCGGCCCGGCTCAAGGCGGAGGCGCCGAATCCGGCGGCTGAACTGCGGATCGCGGGCGTCGGCCCCTTGGTCAGCCTCGTCCTGGGCGGGCTTTTCACGCTCGCCGCGTGGCTGCTCGACACCACGTCCGCGCCGGGCTTGGCCGTCGAAGCGCTGGCCTGGCTCGCCGCGATCAACATCCTGCTGGCGGTGTTCAACATCGTTCCGGCCGCCCCGCTGGACGGTGGGCGACTGCTGCGTGCCTTCCTGTGGTGGCGTACGGGAGACCGGCTGCGGGCGACCGCGGGCGCGAGCGCCGCCGGGCGCGCCTTCGGCTGGTTCCTGACGGTGGTGGGCCTGTTCCTGTTCGTCAGGGGAGACATCCTCGGCGGACTGTGGCTGGCGATGATCGGCTGGTTCCTGGTCGCCGCGGCCACCGCCGAGGGACAGCAGGCGCAGCTGCGTGCCGTCCTCGCCGGGATTCCGGTACGGCACGCCATGACACCGGAACCGGTCACCGTCCCCGCTGGCCTCACGGTCGCCGAGTTCCTGGTCGGCCCCCGGTACCGGTATCGCCACTCGGCGTTCCCGGTGACCGGCGACGGCTCGGCACCGGTCGGCCTCATCACTCTGGACCTGGCCAGGAAGGTCCCTGAGGACCGGCGGCACGCTGTGATGGTGGAGCAGGTCATGCTGCCGTTGTCGCAGGTCACGGTCGTCGGCGCGGACAGCCCTCTGGCCGACCTGCTGACCCGTATCGAGCCGGGCGCGGAGCATCGTGTTCTGGTGCTCGACCGGGACAGACTGGTCGGCATCGTCTCGGCGTCGGACGTCAGCCGCATGGTCACCTGGCTGATGACGACCATTCCGCGCGGGCGCGGCGGCGGCCGGGGTACGTAGTGCATCCGCCCCGAGCCGAATCGGACACGGAGAAAGGCCATGGCTTTCGTGCGGATCCTGTACGCCTCCGAGCATCACTCCACACAGGAGATCGCCGAGCGGATCGGCGCTCGGCTGAGAACTCACGGTCACCGTGCCGAGGTACAGGCGCTGGACCCGGCCCCTGGCAGGCAGGGGCTGGACCAGGCTGACGCGCTCGTGATGGGGAGCGCGGTTCATGACGGGGCCTGGCTGCCGGAGGCCGAAGCCGCCGTCCGAGGTGGCGCCGAACAGTTGCGCGAACAGCCGGTCTGGATGTTCAGCGTCGGTATGTCCGCCGCGCTGCCCAAACCCTTGCGCCTGCTGGCTGACCGTGCCGAGCAGCCGCCTATCGCCGCGCTCGTCGATGTCGTCCGTCCCCAGGAGCATCGGCGGTTCTCCGGCGTGATCCGGCGCGAACACCTGGACCGCGAGGGGGCCGTGCTCTTCCGCCTGCTCGGCTGCCGTTACGGAGATCACCGGGACTGGGCGGCGGTCGAGGCATGGGCGGACGAGATCGCCGGACAGCTTGACGAGCTGCCCGCACACGGTCCCGCGGAGTGACGCGCTTCCATGGCCGACCGGCTCCCGCGGAGGGCCGGCCGGTCCTGCACGGCGACCTGACCGTTCACGCAGTGCCTTCCACGAGGGAGGCGAGTGCCGCGTCGAGGCGGCGAGCCGCCTCGTCCGCGACGGGGGCCATCGCGTCGACGCCGGTGAGAGCGACCATGGTGGAGGGGGCGATGGCCTGCACGATCACCTGGTCGCCTTCGGTGCGGACCACGACATTGCAGGGCAGCAGAAGGCCGACCGAACGGTCGGCGTCCAGCGCCTGACGGGCGAGTGGGGGGTTGCACGCTCCGAGGATCAGGTACGGCTCCATGTCGTGGTCGAGCTTCGCCTTGAGCGTGGCTTGGACGTCGATCTCGGTCAGGATGCCGAAGCCCTGGCCGGCCAGCGCGCGGCGGACGGCCTCCGCCGTTTCCTCGAAGGTTCCCGTCAGCTTGACGGTGTGGTCGTACGGCATGGTCTTTACCTCACTGCTCCGATGACGATCTCGTGGGCACGTAGTCGGCCCAGGCCGGCATGCCGCTGTACGGGCGGCCTGGGTCGGGCCGTGACCAGCAGCATGATGCCCTGACCGCACTCGTCCGGAGGCGAACCACCCCGACGGCAATGCGGATCGCAGCGGTTCTGACCGCCGGGTGCGACGGTGG
Organism: Streptomyces laurentii; assembly: GCF_040635425.1. NCBI lineage: Bacteria > Bacillati > Actinomycetota > Actinomycetes > Kitasatosporales > Streptomycetaceae > Streptomyces > Streptomyces laurentii. The sequence continues at coordinate 15,501 of NZ_JBEYHT010000052.1, forward strand.
GGGCGACTGGGGCGCCGCGCGTCGGTGTGGCCTGCGCCCAGCCAGGAGCCTTCCCCGGCGGACTGTCAGTCCCCGAGAGGGGGCCGTTCGGCCCCTGCGGGTCTCGTGGATCGAGGGAAGACTGGATGGCGGGTGAGAGCTGTGGCTGGAGCCGAGCTCCCGGGCCGGGGGCGTCGACGGGACCCACGTACGAGGGGCCGTCGGCACCTCACACGTGGGACGAAGAGTTCTCGGCGGCCCCACTGGCGCACGAACGCCTGCTTGACCAGGAGGTCGTAAGGGCGGCCGACCACGCGAACTCCTCCCCTCGGCGGAGGCCATCATGAAACGAAACTCGGCACAACCCCTCAGCGACGTACAGGTGGAGACCCGGGGCGGTGTGTCCAGCGACGAAGCCGCCTACGCCCGGGACAAGGTGCGGGCCGTGTTCGGCCAGGCGCCGGGGCCCGTGCTCTTCGCCCGGGTGAAGCTGACCCGGTACGCGAACCCGGCGATGGAGCGGCCCGTGACGGCCCAGGCCAATTTGGACGTCAACGGCAAGCCCGCCCGCGCGCACGTGGCGGGTGTCAACGCCACGGAGGCGGCCGATCTTCTCCGGGACCGGATCGAAGGCGTGCTGGCGCGGATGGCGGAGCACTGGGAGGCCCGGCGTGACCGGAGGCATCCGCCGGGCACCTCCCACCCATGGCGACACGGTGACGAGCCGACCCACCGCCCCGACTACTTCCCGCGCCCGGCCGAGGACAGCGTGTTGTACCGCTCGGACCCGGAGGGATACCGGCTGGCGCAGGTGCATCCGCGTCCCGACCTGATCGGCCCGGTGGCAGTGCCGGTGACCGTCAGCCCGGCCGCCGCCCCTCGCATGACGATCATGGAGGCGAAGGAGCGTCTGGATGTCACCAGCTGGCCGTTCGTGTTCTTCGCCGACGCCGGCATCGGCCGCGGAAACGGCCTCTACCACCGCTACGACGGCCACTACGGTCTCATTACCCCCACCGCCCGCGAGCCGTCGACTACAGCCGCCTGAACAGGACGAGCCACCGCGCCGTCCCAGGCCCGGGCGACATGGCCCATCTGGAGACATCGTCATGAAAGAGCGTGAGAAGTCCGCAGCGGGCGCCAAGGCCCGACGAGCTGTGCCCCGGCACGGCTGGCGGCCCGACGAGCAGCAGCGGCAGGACGCCCTCATTCGTTACGTCGGCGCGATCGCGAACGTGTCCGCCGCCAAGACGGCTCGGCCCGCCGAGCAGGCACCCCGTACGGCCCTCCTCGTACGTGACCTGATGAACGCGCCCCCGCCGTCGGTCGCCCCGGATACCACCCTGACCGACATCGTCAGCGCGCTGTCGGCGCACGAGACAGGGTCGCTGCCCGTTGCCGACACTGATGGCCGGGTCATGGGCGTCGTGTCCGAGGCCGATCTGCTCGCCGTCGTCGCCGCCCGGGCGTATCGGCCCAGCGCCGTGCGCCAGGTGCGAGGGACCGGGCCGTCGGTCGAGCCGGGCGAGGAGACGGCCGAGACCCTCATGACCAGCCCTGCTATCACCGTCCAGCCGGACACGACGGTCCCCGAGGCCGCCTGGCTGCTGGCTCTGTCCCGTCTCAAGCGCGTTCCCGTGGCGGAAGCGGACGGTCGGCTCGTGGGCACCGTCCACCGGCACATCCTGCTTGACGCACTGCTCAAGGAAGACCCTGCCGTCCTTGAGGGCGTGCGGGGCCGCATCAAGCAGGCGTTTCCCGACGCCGCCGACACCGTGGAGGTCACGGTCCACGAGGGAGTGGTCCGCCTCCGCGGCTCCGTGACGGGCGACGAAGCGGCGCGGCTGCTCGCCGAGGTGAAAGGGCTCGAGCCGGTGACCGACGTGCTCGACGAGCTGACCGTACGGGACGGCTGAGCGGGCGGGCGCCGGGGACTGGCCTGGCCCACGTGAGTCACAGCGCGTGCGCTTCGCAGGGCACAGCCCGTTCCGGCCCTCTTCGCCTCTTCTCCGGATCCGGGAACCGACTCGTCTGGGGTCTGCCCCTATGCCAAGGGCGTCGTCCGGTGATCGCATCAGTCCTCTTCTCGGGCCAGCATCTCTCACGCTCGGCGAGATCAGGCCCTCCCCGTGAGCCGCCCAAGCCACCGGCGCCCACGCCGACGCGCTCCTGGACGCGCCGGCTGCTGCCCATCGCCACCTTGGCCGTCCTGCTCGTGGTCCTGCTGCGCGTCCCTTCCTGCGCCATCCTGAGCGCTACGTGCGGCGTCCGGCTGCTCGCCGCCGGTACCGACCGCGAGCCGCTGGCGCCCCGGATGCGGCGCCTGATGGACATCATCGGCGACACCGTTCCGCGGGGCCTGGGTCCCGGCGGGCTGCTGAAGCTGTCGGGACGTCCGCAGATGGAGGAGCTGCTGGTGGCCGGGGCGGCGTACGCGGTCGAGCGCGGCCACGGCGTCCCCCGTGACCTGGAGCGCTGCGAGGACCGCGGGACGCTGGCAGGGGCGGATCCGTCGCAGGTCGGCCGGCGGGCGGTGGACCGGGGGCTGCGGCAGGTGGGCAGCCTGGGCTCCGCCAACCACTTCCTGGAGGTGCAGGCCGTGGACCGGGTGTACGACGAGCCGGCCGCAGCCGCCTTCGGCCTCCACACCGGCCAGGTGTGCGTCATGATCCACTGTGGTTCGCGCGGCCTGGGGCACCAGGTGTGCAGCGATCACGTCCGCGTGATGGACCAGTCGCTGCGCTCCTTCGGCATCAGCCTCCCGGACCGGCAGCTGGCCTGCGCGCCGGCCGTCTCGACGCCGGGCCGCGCCTACCTCGGGGCGATGGCAGCCGCCGCCAACTACGGGCGTGCCAACCGGCAGTTGCTGACCGAGGCCGCGCGCCACGCGTTCTCCGTCGCCGCGGGGGCGGGGCTTGACCTGGTCTACGACGTCTCTCACAACATGGCGAAGATCGAGACCCATGACGTGGACGGGGTACGGCGCCGGCTGTGCGTACACCGCAAGGGAGCGACCCGGGCCCTGCCGCCAGGCCACCCCGACCTGCCCGACGACCTGGCGGAGGCCGGGCAGCCCGTGCTCGTTCCCGGCACGATGGGGACCGCCTCGTACGTGATGGCCGGCACCGCCGACAACGACGCCTTCTGGTCCTCCGCCCATGGCGCGGGCCGGGTCTGGAGCCGTCATCAGGCGCTGCGCCGGGTCCGCGGCGAGGAACTGCATGCTGAGCTGGAGTCGCACGGCATCGCGGTCCGGCCGAAGTCCTGGCCTGCGCTCGCCGCGGAGGCGCCCGACGCCTACAAGGATGTCGACGCCGTGGCCGCCGCCACGGAGGGCGCGGGGCTCGCCCGGCTGGTCGCCCGCCTGGTACCGCTCGGGGTCGTCAAGGGATGAACAGCCAGGGCGCGCAGGGTCAGGCCCCGCGTGAACGGGTGTCCACGGAGGGCGGTCCGGGTGGTTCCTCCAGGACGCTCCAGGCGACCGGGCCCAGGAGGTCGGCCAGACGCTGGAAGACGTCGATGAGCATGTCGTCCACGGTCAGGATGCCCACGACCCGGTGATCCTCCAGGACGGGCAGGCGGCGGACCCCGGCCGTGCGGAAGGTCCGGTAGGCCACGTGGACGTCGTCGGTGACGTGCACCGTGATCACGGGCGAGGTCATCAGCGAATCGACCACGTCGTTTGCGTCGAGGCCCCTGGCGAGGGCGGCCAGCGCGAGGTCGCGGTCGGTGACGATGCCGCGGAGGGCGCCGTCCTCGGTGACGATCACGGAACCGATCCCGTATTCGGCCATCTCGCGGGCGACTTGTTGCAGCGGTGTCCCCACGGGCACGGACACCGCCGGATGGCTCATCGCTTCGGAGACCTTCATCAGCGTGGTTCCTACAGCCCCTGGGACAGGAGCAGTTCGTGCGCCAGCCGGGCGCCGTGTGCCGCTTGCTTCTCCCGCTCGACATCCTCCGAGGGGATCTCCTCCAGCCCTTCGGCCAGTGCTTTGACGGCCTGGGCCAGGACCCGCACCTGGGTCTCCAGGGTGCGCAGCCTCTCGTGCTCGTTCGGGGCGATGTTCTCGGTCATCACGGTTCGCTTTTCTGTCGGGGGAGAAGGGGAGCGGACGCTCCCGGATGTCGGGGTGAGTCGTGCGCGGTCCTGGTCGGGGTCGGTCGCATCGGTGTCTTCGCCGCTAGTCCGGCCCCGTATAGGGGCGGCGGAAGACCAGGGGGCCGGTGTCGTGCGGGCGTACGGCTGTCAGTGCCCGGGAGACCGCGGTCTCCAGGGGGCCGCTGGTGTCGATCGTGACGGCTTCCGCCCACGGCGGCTCCCGCTCCGCGATGGCGAGGGCCACGTCGAGGTCGGCGTCGGACGGTCCGGTGGTGCGGCCTTCCAGGCGAGCCGCCGTCATCTCGTCCGGGATCCGGCAGTGAAGGGCCACGAGGTCGGCGCTGGTGCGTTCGGCCACGCGGTGGGCGGCTTCGCGCTGCGCGGCGTTCGACCAGGTGGCGTCGAGGACGACGGACTCGCCGCAGGACAGCAGGGTGGCTGCGCGTTCCAGCAGGGCCGCGTAGGCCGAGGCGGTCCGCTCGGGCGTATACAGGCCCTTGCCATAGGGGGCTGAAGCGGGCTGGTCCGCCGGGATGCCGGCGAGTGTCTTGCGGAGGCGGTCGCTGCTGAGGAGTGTGACGCCCAGGCGGTCGGCCAGCGCACCGGAGAGGGTGGACTTTCCGCTGCCTGGGAGTCCTCCCACGAGGGTCAGGCCGACGGCGGCGGTGCGCAGGTGCCGCAGAGTCGTCGTGATCAGTCGCCGTGCGGTGAGGCCGGCATCGGGAGCGCCTTGGCGGGCCTGGATCAAGGAGACCTTGGCGCGGACAAAGGCGCGGTAGGCGACGTAGTGGTGCCGCAGTGAGGGTGGTGCGGGGTCGCCGGAGTACTCGCTGTACCGGGCGAGGAAGAACGCCGCCAGATCAGGGGCGTCGAGCCGTTCCAGGTCCATGGCGAGGAAGGCGGCGTCGTCGAGGCCGTCGAGGTAGCGCAGGTGGTCGTCGAACTCCAGGCAGTCCAGGACGCGGGGGCCGTCGTCGAGGCAGAAGACGTCCTCGGCGAGCAGATCGCCGTGGCCGTCGACGATGCGGCCCTGCTCGACGCGCATCTCGAACAACCGCTCACGCCCGGCGAGATAGCGGCGGACCAGCCACTCCACCTCTTCCATGCCCTCGGGCAGGCGGCCTTCCCCGCACATCTCCCGCACCTGCGCGAAGCTCGCCTCCCACCGCGACGACAGGGCGTCCCGTGTGCCCTGCGCGTCCACGTCGGGTGTGCGGGGTGCGTTCGCGTGGCGGGTGGCGAGGAGCCGTGCGACGGTTCGCAGGGCATCGTCGACTACGGCTCCTTCCCGTACGAGCTGAGACAGGCGGCGCTCCGCCGGCATGCGGCGCATCGCCACGAGGGGCTCGGGAGTCTCCACGTCCGGGACGCGGATTTCGCCCACACCCAGGTAGACGTCCGGGGCGAAGCGGCGGTTGAGAGCGACTTCCCGCTCGCATGCGGCCCGCCGGGCCTCCACCGTGGTGTAGTCCAGGAACTTCAGGTCGACCGGCTTCTTGAGCTTGTAGGCGCGGTCGCCGACGAAGAACACGACTGCGGTATGGGTCTCGCGCACCTCCGCCCGCGGTAGTGCGCCGGTGTCAGAGGCGGCGCCCGGCTGGGGCGTGGCGGTGTGCTCTTGGCGCACCGTCGCGATCAGGTCGTTCAATGGGGTTGGCTCAGTCATGGGGGACGACGGCGACCGGGCAGCGCGCGTGGTGCAGGGCGGCATGGGCTACGGGGCCGAGGCGTGGTGCGAGTGGGGGACGGTGCTTGCGCCGGCCGACGACCAGCAGGTCGGCGCCTTCGGCGGCGCGCACGACAGCCTCGGCGGGGCTTTCGAGGCGGACGGCATCGACCGGCTCCACCCCGGGGAACTTCTCGTGCCAGGGGCCAAGGACCTGACCCAGCTGCTTCTGCGTGTCCTCCGTGATCTCCTTGGTGACGTCGTGATCCACCCCCCAAGGGGTGTGCGCGTGGAGCGGCAGGCTTCGGCCGTGGACTACCCGGAGAGGCGCGTCGCGGGCCGCGGCGGCCTCGAAGGCGAAGGCGATCAGGGCGTCGCAGGGGCCGTGCAGCTTCAGAGCGACCACGACGCCGCCGGTGGCGGGCGACGTGCCCTCTACGTGGGGCCCGGGACGGACCAGAACCACCGGCCGCGTGGCCCGTGCCACGACGGCCATGCTGACGGAGCCGAGGAAATAGCTCTCGGCGGACGTTAGGCCGCGCGAACCAAGCACGGTCAGCTCGGATTCGGACGCCGCCTTCAGCAGGGCGTCATGCGCGTCGTCGGCGACCAGGTTGCCGATGATCAGGAGGCCCGGATGGCGGGCCTGGAGTTCCGCCTGCGCCTTGTGCACGATCTGTTTTGCCCAGTAGTTCTGATCGATCTCCGATGCGGCGCGGACCGGCTCGGGCGCGAGCATGGGCCAGGCATGCATCAGGCGCAGCGTGACCTTGCGCCGCTCGGCCTCGTCGGCGGCCCAGTGAGCGGCGGCCATGCTCTCGGGCGAGCCGTCCAGGCCGACCGTGACGACGGGCTCCATGGCAATTGCCTCCCTCTCGAACGACGCCGCAGGCAGGGATGCGCGGACGTCTGCAGCCGCAGACCGAAGCACCTGCCTTACTCCTCATTCGAGGAGTACCCCAGATAGTCCTGCCGCGCATGCGGGCCGCGACGTGCCGGACCGGCAGCGCTGTGGCGCCGGAGGGGCCGGTAGTCCCTGACAGCAGTGCCCCGGTCGGCCCTTTCCACGGCCCGTCCGGCACTCGGAGAGCAGGCCGACGGGCGTCAGGGTGGGGATGACAGGCCGATCCACGACGCAAGGAGCGAACGATCATGTCGAGCGACATGGAGCGCCGTCGCAGCTTCTTCCCCGAGTTCCCCGACGTCAGGGACTGGTTCGGCGACTTTCCCCGCTTCCCGACGTGGCGCACGGCTTTCGGTCGGCACGCCATCCCGATTGAGGTGACGAGCGGGGAGGGACAGTACGTGCTGAAGGCGGAGCTGCCCGGAGTGGACCCGGGAAAGGACATCGCCATCACGGTGGATGGCGACGTGCTCAAGGTCAGCGCCGAGCACGAGGAGAGCAGCGAGACGAAGGATCACTCCGAGTTTCGCTACGGCTCCTTCGAGCGCGCGGTGCGTCTGCCGGAGGTGATCAACCCCGAGGACGTCAAGGCGGAGTACGCCGATGGCATCCTCACCGTCAGCGTCTTCATCCGACAGCCCCAGGAGAGCCGCTCCCACACCGTTCCCGTGACCCGCGCGGGGGGATCCGGCGAGGCGGAATCCGCAGTATGAAGCTCGGTGCGATCCCGGATCCACCCCGCGAGGCCGACACCATCACACCGCGCTGAGCCCGTGCGGCCCGGCGTAGGTTGTCCCATTTGGAGGTCCGCCATGCGCGACGGAGCGACACCGACACCCGGGCGGCCGTTCCGGCCGTGGCACGACGGCCGGAACGGCGACCCTGCCCGTCCGGACGCCAACCCCCCGCGCCGTCCCGGCGACCGGATCCGTACCCGCTGGCATGTCGGCCTCGCCTTCGCCGTGTCGTCGCCCTGATCTGTGGCGTGATCGCGGGTGCCCGCTTGTGGAGCGACGCGGCACGAACCGCCCGCGACGAGGCCGCCCACCGCCACGAGACCACGGCGACCACCCTCGCCCGCGTCAACAGCTCGTCGACGGCGGCCCGCTTCGGTACGCCCGAGGCACTCGTCGCCGCTTCCTGGCGCGCCCCCGACGGCACCTCGCGTACCGGCAAGGTCGCTGTTCAGCCGCGTACCGCCGAAGGCACCACGGTGACCATCTGGGTCGACGACGCCGGGGCGGTCACCCGCGCCCCGCGCAGCGCGGCCGAAGGACAGTTCGGCGCAATCGTCGGCGGCGCCTTCGTCGCCGGGGCGCTCTCCCTGACCGCCGCTGGCGTGGTCGGCCTGCGGCTGCGGCGTACCGAGGCCGCCACCCTGGACGAATGGGAGAGCGAGTGGGCCGTCGTGGAACCGCTGTGGACCCACCGTCGGCGATCCTGAACCGGACCCGAGCCGTGTCACTGTGTGGCGTGTGCCGCCCCGGCTGCTCAGGCAGCCCGGGGCGGGCGCTGCTGCGGTCCTCGGGATGTCCTCGGCAGTCGGCAGCCCTGGTCGTCGCGGGCGGTGAAGCCGGTCACTGCCGCTCGCGGCGGGGCTACCCGGATGAGGGATCGCGTACCGGACCGGGCTCGACCACGCAGCCGGGGCCGGGAAAGATCTCTGACTCGTGACCGTCCTCGTAACGCACTCGATAGGGCGCTTCCCCGTCGTGGCCGAGCACTTTCACGACGGTGGCACGGTGTTCGGGCGTTCCCACGGTTCTGCCGGTGAATCGCAGCACGTCGCCTTCGTGCGCTTTCGTCGAGGCTCACCTCGTTCGCTGCCGTCTTCCTGTTCTTTGACCAGGATGACGCCGGGAGCCGGGTCGTGGTGACGGGCCGTTCGGGTCCTTCCGGAGGGCGAGGGGGCCTGTGATCAGGCCGGCGCGAGACGCGACGCGGCTCGTTCCGCGGCGCGGGCGCGGCTCCTGGAGCAGGCGCATCCTGGAGTTGGAACGAATCGCGGTGCCCACCCGATGTGTCTCGGTGCGGCGGCATCCCGGGCATGGTGGTACGCGGTGCCGAGAGCCCTCTCAGGAGTGTCGATGAGACTTTCCTTCCTCGAACCCCTCTGCAACCAGCCGGGTCCCTTCGCGTCCGTCTACCTGGACACGTCCCGCGATGCCGCCGTCGAGCATCCCGATGCCGTCATGGAACTGCGCTGGCGCCATCTTCGGGACGCCCTGATGTCCGAGGGGGCGCACACTTCGGGAGCCTGCCGGACACGATGCCGCTGATCGTCCAGACGGTGATCCCGTCGGCGGCCAGTTGCTGAGCGGCCTCCTCTGCCCAGTAGGGCTCCTCGTGGTCGATGCGGGCCAGGACCAGGGTGTTCGGCGCCGCGACGTGTCAGCCGGCGGCCTCCAGGCCGAAGTGGGGGACGTGGGCCTGGGTCTCGGTGAGAGTGGCGGTCACGGCGCTGGGGTGAGTGGGATGCGTGTCGAGGCGGACGTGCGCGTCGATGGGCTGGGATGCCACGAAACGGTGCTCATTTCTGCCGGCGGCCAGACCAGAAGGTCGGCCGCCGGCGGGCCTTGGGGTCGGCGGGAGATGCGTACGGCGGGTGGAGCCGTGGTCGGAGGACCGGCCCGGGGCGCAGCTGTGGCCCTGGTGCGTGCGGGCCTCCTCGTCGGCTCCGGCGCGGTGGCGTGTTGCCAGCGGGTGCGTACCGCGGACAGGTCGGCGAGAGCGCGGTGGCTGCCGACGACGAGCTGGTACGGCGTGGTGGCCGGGTCGTCGGTGAATGCTTCGATGTGCCGGCCCGCTTGGTGTGCGGTCGCGAGGACCGAGCGCTGGAGGATGCGCTCGCCCCAGTGCTCCGGGGCGCCGACTGGCACGGCGAGGAGGTCGAGCAGCTCCTTCGGCACAGTCCTGGCGTTGAGAAGTCCGTGCTGCTGTGCCTCCCACAGGACGGTCACGGGGTCGACGGGAGTGCCGCGCCGCGTCAGCCACATGGAGCGGATCGACCCGCGGCATCACGCGGGCCAGCACCGCCCGCACCGACGCGGAAGCCGGACCGAGGCCGGAGCGCTTGACGGGTGCTGCTGCGGATCGCCCGCGACCCCGAGGTACGCCTGCGTGACATCGCGGCCCGGAGAGGGAGAGGAACAAGTTCTCCCTGCTGTTCACCACGCGCTTCGGCAACGCTGTCGCGGTGAACACATGGAACACCTGCACCTGGAAGCCCGCCTTGGCCAAGGCGGGCGTCATCCCGCCGCGCGCCGAGGGGGCGAAAGCCTGGCAGTGGGCGGCGGCCCCGAAGGACGGTTTCCATGTGCTTCGGCACACCTACGCCTCGATCATGTTGGAAGCCGGGGAGTCCGTCGTGACCCTGGCTCGGTGGCTCGGACACTCCTCGCCGGCGATCACCCTCGGTTACTATGCTCACTTCATGCCGGAAGCCGGCTGCAAGGGGCGCGGCACGATCGACGGTCTGCTTGGGGAGCGGGGGGATCGGCGCGCCCGCCGAGACTCCCCGGATTCTCCCCAGCGCCGTTGACCCGTGATTCCTGCCTCTGCGCTCCGGAGAAGTCGTCCGTGGATTATAAGGCTGAAGAGATGGGTGGCCCGGGAAAGTGTTGGAAGAGGTCGTAGCGACCCGCTATGTCACGCCCCTGCGTGAGGGCGGCTCGCTCCCCGGGATCGTCGAGGCCGACGATCTCGGCACGTACGTCATGAAATTCACCGGCGCCGGCCAAGGGCGCAAGACCCTGGTGGCCGAGGTCGTCTGCGGGCAGCTGGCCCGGCGGCTCGGCCTTCGGGTGCCGGAGCTGGTGACGATCCAGCTCGACCCGGTGATCGGGCTGTCCGAGCCCGACCAGGAGGTACAGGAGCTGCTCAAGGCGAGCGGCGGGCTCAACCTGGGCATGGACTTCCTGCCCGGCTCGCTCGGCTTCGACCCGCTCGCGTACGAGGTCGACCCGAAGGAGGCCGGCAAGGTCGTCTGGTTCGACGCGGTCATCAACAACGTCGACCGGTCGTGGCGCAACCCCAACATGCTGGTCTGGCACGGCGACCTGTGGCTCATCGACCACGGCGCCAGCATGATCTGGCACCACAACTGGCCCGGCGCCCAGGCGTCCGCCGCCAAGCCGTACGACGCCTCCGACCACGCCCTCGCGCCGTTCTCGCCCGACATCGCCGCGGCCGCCGCCGAGCTGGCGCCGCTCGTCACCCGCGAGCTGCTGACCGAGGTCGCCGCCGACGTGCCCGACGCGTGGCTGGTCGACGAGCCCGGCTTCGCGAGCGCCGACGAGCTGCGGGAGGCGTACGTGACGGCGCTGCTGCCGCGCGCGGCCACCATCCACGAGCGGATCACCCTCGGCCCGCGCGTCGAGCGCCGGCCCCAGCAGCCGCCCGGCTGGCTCGCCGACCGCCTCGCCCCCCGGTCGCACGGCACGGCCGGCGACGGTTCCGCCCCGGACGGCACCTCCCTGGTCAGCACCCCGAAGGACAGCACCACGTGACCGACCGCGATGTCTTCGAGTACGCGCTGCTGCGCGTCGTGCCCCGCGTCGAGCGCGGCGAGTGCTTCAACGCCGGGGTGGTCGTCTACTGCCGGGCCCGGTCCTTCGTGGCCGCCCGGGTCCATCTCGACGAGACCAAGCTCGCCGCGCTCGACCCGGGTGCCGACGTCACCGGCGTACGGGCCGCGCTGCGCGCGGTCGAGGGGGTCTGCGCGGGCGGCGAGGCCGCGGGCCAGGCCGCGCCCGACGACGCCGGCCGGCGTTTCCGCTGGCTCATGGCGCCCCGTTCCACGGTGGTCCAGCCCGGCCCGGTGCACACCGGTCTGACCGCCGACCCCGAGGCCGAGGTGGAACGCCTGCTCGACCTGCTCGTCCGGTAGCCCGGATCCTCGTCACCCCCTGTGAGCGGGTGCACCCGGTGGGCCGTTGACACCGGGTGCCAGGGCTTCTAGCGTCTCGTCTGCGGACGATACTAAGCGGTCGCTCATGCTCGGGGGAGTGGGGCGGCGCGGGTGCGGGCCGTATCCAGGGACGAACCCAAGGGCGAGGAGAACAACCATGTCCACCACCGAGCAGCGCGTAGCCGTCGTCACCGGTGCGGCGCGGGGCATCGGCGCCGCCACCGCGATCCGCCTGGCGGCCGAGGGCCGCGCCGTCGCCGTGCTCGACCTCGACGAGGCGGCCTGCAAGGACACCGTCGAGAAGATCACCGCCGCCGGCGGCACCGCGCTCGCCGTCGGCTGCGACGTCTCCGACGCCGCCCAGGTGGAGGCCGCGGTCGCGCGGGTCGCCGCCGAGCTGGGCGCGCCGACCATCCTCGTCAACAACGCGGGCGTGCTCCGCGACAACCTGCTCTTCAAGATGTCCGAGTCGGACTGGGACATCGTCATGAACGTGCACCTCAAGGGCGCGTTCCTGATGGCCAAGGCATGCCAGAAGCACATGGTGGACGCGGGCTTCGGCCGGATCGTCTCGCTCTCCTCGTCCTCGGCGCTCGGCAACCGCGGCCAGGCCAACTACTCCGCCGTGAAGGCCGGTCTGCAGGGCCTCACCAAGACGCTGGCCAAGGAGCTGGGCAAGTTCGGCGTCACCGCCAACGCCGTCGCCCCGGGCTTCATCGTCACCGAGATGACCGCGCAGACCGCCGAGCGGGTCGGCATGGGCTTCGAGGACTTCCAGGCCGCCGCCGCCTCCATGATCCCGGTGCAGCGCGTCGGCAGGCCGGAGGACGTCGCCAACGCCATCGCCTTCTTCACGGGCGACGACGCCGGCTTCGTCTCCGGCCAGGTCATGTACGTGGCCGGCGGCCCGCTCAACTGACGCCCCGCCGCAGAAGGAGACACACGCATGAGCACGCAGGAACTGCCCGCGCTGTCCGGCAAGGTGGCCCTGATCACCGGCGCGAGCCGGGGCATCGGCTACGGCGTCGCCGAGGCCCTGGTCGCCCGCGGCGACCGGGTCTGCATCACCGGCCGCGGTGAGGAGGCCCTCAGGGAGGCCGTGGAGCGGCTGGGGTCCGACCGGGTCATCGCGGTGCCCGGCAAGGCCCACGACGAGGCCCACCAGGCCGCCGCCGTCGCCGCCACGATGGAGGCATTCGGCCGCGTCGACTTCCTGGTCAACAACGCCGGTACGAACCCGGTCTTCGGCCCGATCGCCGAACTCGACCTGGGTGTCGCCCGGAAGGTGTTCGAGACGAATGTCGTCTCGGCCCTCGGATTCGCCCAGCAGACCTACCGGGCCTGGCAGAAGGAGAACGGCGGGGCGATCGTGAACATCGCCTCGATCGCCGGCCTTTCCGCGTCGCCTTTCATCGGCGCGTACGGAATGAGTAAGGCGGCGATGATCAATCTGACCCTCCAGCTGGCGCACGAATTCGCGCCCGTGGTCCGGGTCAACGCCATCGCCCCGGCCGTCGTGAAGACGAAATTCGCGGCCGCGCTGTACGAGGGCCGGGAGGTCGAGGCGGCCGCCCCGTACCCGATGGGCCGGCTCGGCGAGCCGCGGGACATCGGCGGTGCCGCCGCCTTCCTGACCTCGTCACAGTCGGACTGGATCACCGGTCAGACGCTGGTCGTCGACGGCGGCATTTTCCTGAACGCCGGTGTCGGGTGACCGGTATCCGGACACTTTCCTGAAAGCGTGACCGGTTTGGCCCCGGTTGCACGCTGAATGCCTCAAGTGCCCTGCCAGGGCGGATCATTGACCTGGCAGGGTGCTGCGGTATGGTCGGCCGATCCCAGGCTGAACGAGGAGCGTGCACGTGTTCAACCGGACCAGTCTGCAGGCCGCTGCAGCCCTTGCGTCCATATCCCTCCTGTCCGGATGCGGCGTGTTTTCGGACAGTGGATCCACGGAGGAACAGCGAATCGTCGTGGGGACGACGAGTTCCCCCACCACGCTCGATCCGGCAGCCGCCTGGGACAACTCCTGGGAGCTTTTCCGGAATGTCTTCCAGACGCTCGTGGCGTATCCCACCGGAAGCGCGTCGCCCAAGCCCGACGCCGCCGACTGCCGGTTCAAGGACGACGACAGCCGGCTCTTCGAATGCAAGGTCCACGACGGGCTGACCTTCACCAACGGTCACAAGCTCGACGCCAAGGCCGTCAAGTACTCGATCGAGCGCATTCGCACCATCGACGTCGAGGCCGGCCCCAACGGAATGCTCGGTTCCCTCGACAAGATCGAGGTCACCGACGCGAACACGGTGCTCTTCCGGCTCAACAAGCCCGACGCGACCTTCCCGTTCATCCTCGCCACGCCGGCCATGTCCATCGTCGACCCGGCCGAGTACCCCGCGGACAAGCTCCGCGAGGACGGCAAGGTCACCGGCTCCGGCCCGTACGTCCTCGACTCCTACAAGGAGGGCGACAAGGCCGAGCTGAGCAGCTACGACAACTACAAGGGCTTCGCGGACCGCAAGAACGCCGGGGTGACCATCCGGTACTTCAAGGAGTCCGAGCCGATGGTCGCGGCGCTCCGGAAGAAGGAGATCGACGCCACCTACCGCGGTCTGACCTCCGCGGAGGTCGTCGACCTCGAGGACGACAAGCCCGAGAACAAGGGTCTCCAGCTCGTCGAGTCGACCGGTTCGGACATCCGCTACCTGGTCTTCAACAGCAAGGACAAGACGGCCGCCAAGCTGCCCGTACGCCGCGCCATCGCCCAGCTCGTCGACCGCGACCGGCTGGTGAACAACATCTACCAGGGCACCGCCGAGCCCCTGTACTCCATGGTGCCCAAGGGTATCGCCGGTCACACCACCAAGTTCTTCGACCGGTTCGGCGGGCCCGACCCGGACAAGGCCGAGAAGATCCTGCGCGACGCCGGCATCACCGAGCCCGTCGCGATGGACTTCTGGTACGCGACCGACCGCTACGGCTCCGGAACCGCCGCCGAGTTCGCCGAGATCAAGAAGCAGCTCGAGGAGTCCGGGCTCTTCAAGATCACGATCCACGGCAAGCCGTGGAAGGAGTTCCAGGCGGGCTTCCAGCACGGCGAGTACCCGGTCTACGGGCGTGGCTGGTTCCCCGACTTCCCGGACCCGGACAACTTCATCGCCCCCTTCCTGGGCAAGGAGAACGTCCTCGGCACCCCGTACATCAACTCCCGTATCACCGACGAGCTGATCCCCAAGTCGCGCCGCGACACCGACCGCGCGGCCGTCACGGACGAGTTCACCGAGGCGCAGGAGATCATGGTCCAGGACGTCCGGCTGCTGCCCGTGTGGCAGGGCAAGCTGTACGTCGCGGCCGGCGAGGACATCGGCGGCGGCGAGCGGGCGCTCGACCCGCAGACCGTCATGCAGCTGTGGGAGCTCAGCCGCCGCACCAGCTGGTGACGGAAGCGGCCGGGCCCGGACGACGGGCCCGGCCGGAGAGCGGTCGGCGGGCGGCGGGTACGGCGTTGTCAGTGGCCCCCGGTAGGTTCTCGTTCGGAGTACAACGCAAGCCCACCGGAGGTTGTTGACCGTGACCGACACCGACCAGCTGCCCGAGTCCTGGCGTGGCGTCCTCGGCGAGGAGCTGGAGAAGCCCTACTTCAAGGAGCTCACCGAGTTCGTCGAGGAGGAGCGGGCCAAGGGTCCGGTCTACCCGCCGCGCGACCAGGTCTTCGCCGCCCTCGACGCCACCCCGTTCGACAAGGTCAAGGTGCTGATCCTCGGCCAGGACCCGTACCACGGCGAGGGCCAGGGCCACGGTCTGTGCTTCTCCGTGCGGCCCGGCGTGAAGACCCCGCCCTCGCTGCGCAACATCTACAAGGAGATGCAGGCCGAGCTGGGGCACCCGATCCCGGACAACGGCTATCTGATGCCGTGGGCCGAGCAGGGCGTCCTGCTGCTCAACGCGGTGCTCACGGTCCGCGCCGGCGAGGCCAACTCGCACAAGGGCAAGGGCTGGGAGAAGTTCACCGACGCCGTCATCAAGGCCGTCGCCGCCCGCCCCGACCCGGCCGTCTTCGTCCTGTGGGGCAACTACGCGCAGAAGAAGCTGCCGCTCATCGACGAGACCCGGCACGTGGTGGTGAAGGGCGCCCATCCGTCGCCGCTGTCGGCGAAGAAGTTCTTCGGCTCCCAGCCCTTCACTCAGATCGACGCGGCCGTCGCCGCTCAGGGCCACGAGCCGATCGACTGGCGCGTTCCGGACCTCGGCTGAGCCTCGCCCGGATCCGGCGCGGTGGCGGTTAGCGTCGGATCCGGCAGTTTGTACGGGTGCCGGACGACAGCGCGTGGAGGCCGTAGTGACCGGGCAGCAGGTGTCGGACGACGCCGTCATGACCAGGATCGGGCAGGCGATGATGCTGCTCCACGGCGGCGACCGGGAGGAGGCCCGCAACCGCTTCGGCGTCATCTGGGACCAGCTCGGACCCGAGGGCGACCCCCTTCACCGCTGCACCCTCGCCCACTACATGGCGGACGCGCAGGACGACCCGGACACCGAGCTGGCCTGGGACCTGCGGGCCCTGACCGCCGCCGGGGCCCTGGACGAGGAGCGGCTGGGGCGGCACGACTCGGCGGTCGCCCTGCGCGCCCTCTACCCCTCGCTCCACCTCAACCTGGCCGCCGACTACGTGAAGCTGGCCCGCCTCGACGCGGCCCGGATCCATCTGGACCGGGCCCGCGCCGCCGCCGTCTGCCTGGACGACGACGGGTACGGCAACGGGGTGCGGGCCGCGATCGAGCGCCTGGAGCTGCGGCTGCGGGACCGGCCCGCGTAGGCCACCCCATCGCTGCCGGGGCGCTCTATTTCGCGTAGGTGTTCTGGCAGACCTTGGCCTGGGTGCTGTCCGCGCCCCAGCCGCCGAACGCCGCGCCCAGCCGGCAGATGTCCGAGCGCGAGCCCGGCAGCCGCGGCGGTGTGGCGTGGCCCTCCGGCGGACGGCGGACGAGCGGCGCCGGTACGTGCCCGGAGTGCGACTTCGCGGGCGGGCGCGAGTGCGCCGGGGCCTTCGCGTCCGACTCCTCGTGCCCCGCGAGCGACGAGCGGGGTTCGGGTTCCGGTGGATCGGGCATCGCCGCCTCCAGGGCCTCCCGGGCGGGGCCCGGGACGATCTGCGGCACGGCCTGTCCGCCGGCGGGGCCGGCCGAGGCGGCGGGTGCGGGGCGCGGGGTGGCCGGCTCGACGGCGACGCAGCCGGACAGAGCGGCCATCGCCATCCCGGCGAGGATTGTCACGGTGGTTCTCGTTCGATGCACTCGCGCCACTTTGCAGGCCGGACCCCGTCCGGCGCGCCCCTACTCGCGGGGAATGCCCCGCATGGGTGATCGCCGTGGCGCGGACTGACCCGCGCGCCCCGTCCGAATGCTCCCGTGCGCCGGGGTGGCGCGGCCGGGTCAGACGCCGGTGAAGCCGTCGATGCGCTCGCGGATGAGGTCGGCGTGACCGTTGTGGCGGGCGTACTCCTCGATCATGTGCAGATAGATCCAGCGCAGATCGACGGTCTCCCCGCGCCGGGTCTTGCGCACGCCGGGCTCGTCGAGGCCGCGGCCGGCGGCGTTGGCCCGGGCCTGGGCGATCTCCTTGCGCCAGGTGGCGTGTGCCTCCTCCCAGGTGTCCTCCTCGGTGACGTGGATGTCCCGGTCCTCGTCGTTCTCGTCGTCGTAGTTCCACGGCGCGTCCTCGCCGGTCAGGATCCTGCGGAACCAGGCGAGTTCGACGTCGGCCATGTGCCGGACCAGGCCGAGGAGGGTGAGGTCGGAGGGCGGGACGGAGGCGGTGCGCAGCTGGGCGTCGTCGAGACCCTGGCACTTCAGGGCGAGGGTCTCGCGCTGGAAGTCGAGCCACTGCTCCAGGGCGACGCGTTCGGTGCTCTGGGTGTCGGGGCGGACGCGGGGAGCGGGGGCGCTGTCGTCGGTGATCATGCCCCGTATGGTCGCCGACGGTCCGGCACGGGAGCCAGCGAATTCGACGGACGTCACGTCCGGTGGCTCCTCAGGGAGTCGTCGCGCTCTCCGCGCCCGGCCGTCCGCCGAGCATGCCGCGCAGCAGCTCGTCGAAGCCGGTGCGCAGCTCCGCGCGGCTCGGCACCTCGGCGTGGAAGGAGCCGGCCGCGCAGGAGAACATCAGCCCCTCGCACCAGGCGATGAGGGAGAGCGCGTGGCGCTCGGGCGCGGGGGAGCCGGCCGCGTGCAGCATCGCGATCACCGGGGTGCGGAAGACGGCCCCGGCGGAGTCGAAGAAGGTGCGCAGCTCGGGGCGGCGGGTGGCCTCCAATGCCAGTTCGTAGCGGGACACCAGGAGTGACCGGTGGTCCGTGAGGTAGCGGTGCAGGGCCAGCGCGAGGGTGTCCACGAGGGTGTCGGCGGTGGCGCCGGGGCCCGGCAGTTCGTGCGGGGCGAGCACGCCCGCCTCTCGTTGCGCCTGTCGCCGTACGGCGGTCTCCAGGAGGGCCTGGCGGGTGCGGGCGTGGTTGGAGGTGGAGCCCTGGGGGAGTCCGGCCCGCTCGTCGACGGCGCGGTGGGTGAGTCCGCGCATCCCGCGCTCCACGAGCAGGTCGAGAGCGGCGTCGCCGATGCGCTCGGCGCGGCTGGGCGGGACGGCGGGGGCCGGTGTCGCGGTCATGAGGACAACCTATCGAGCGCTTCGGCTACCCCCTGAACTACAGCTGTAGTACGGTCGAAGGGTAACTACATCTGTAGTCGGCGGCCCCGGCCGCCGGCCGTCTCGTCGTCCGTCCCGCGATCCCCGAGGGGGAGCCATGGAACAGCAACGGAACCGTGCCGTCGTCGTCGGAGCCGGCATCGGCGGCCTCACCGCCGCCCTCGCCCTGCGCGCCCGCGGCTGGGACGTCACCGTCCTCGAACGCGCCGCCTCCCTCGCCCCCGTCGGCGCGGGCATCGGCCTCGCACCCAACGCCCTGCGCGCCCTCGACGTCGTCGGCCTCGGCGACCGGGTCCGCTCCCTCGCCGCCTGGCAGGGTGACGGCGGCATGCGCCGCCCCGACGGCCGCTGGCTCGTCCGGACCAGCGCCCGGGCGGCGATCGAGCGCTTCGGCGGACCACTCGTCGGGCTGCACCGCGCCACCCTCGTCGACCTGCTCGCCGACGCGCTGCCCGAGGGCGTCGTCCGCACCGGTGCCCCCGCCGCCCTCGCCGATCCCGGCGACGCCCGCCGGCCCGCCCGCGTCACCACCCCCGATGGAGAGATCGAGGCCGAACTGGTCGTCGCCGCCGACGGCATCCACTCCGCCGTCCGCCCCGCCCTCATCCCCGGCCACCCCGGCCCGCGCTACTCCGGCTTCACCACCTGGCGCGCCGTCGTGCCCACCCCCGACGGCCCCTTCGCCCCGCACGAGACCTGGGGCCCCGGCCGCCTCTGGGGCAGCCAGCCGCTCGCGGACGGCCGCGTCTACGCGTACGCCATGGCCGCCGCCCCCGCCGGGGAGCACGCGGCAGGCGGCGAGAAGGCCCTGCTCCAGCGGCTGTTCGGGGACTGGCACCACCCGGTCCCCGCGATCCTGGCCGCCTGCGACGAGAGCACCGTCCTGCGCCACGACGTCCATCAGCTGATCGACCCGCTGCCCGCGTTCCACCTCGGCCGCACGGCCCTGCTCGGCGACGCCGCCCACGCCATGCAGCCCACCCTCGGCCAGGGCGGCAACCAGGCCATCGAGGACGCCGTCGTCCTCGCCCACCACGCCGGACCCGGCCGGCCCGTCCCGGCCGCCCTCGCCGCGTACACCGCCGAGCGGCTCCCGCGGACCACCGCCGTGGTCCGCAGGGCCGCCCGCACCGGCCGCCTCTCGATGCTCTCCGCCCGCCCCGCCGTCGTCCTGCGCGACACCGCGATGACCGCCGTCTCCCTGTTCGGACCCGGCCTGATCCTGCGCGGCTTCGACGGCATCGCGGACTGGCGGCCCCCGGTGGGCGACTCGCCCGCGCGCGTAAGCTGACCGCCGCGAACTCCCGTACGACGGGACGCACGACGAGACGTGCGACGGCCTGTGCGACGACACGCACGGCGGAACGGGAACGAACCAGAAGGAGAGGCCCTGTGAAGGTCGGCTGCATCGGACTCGGTGACATCGCGCAGAAGGCGTATCTGCCCGTCCTGTCCGCCCTTCCCGGGGTCGAACTCCACCTCCAGACCCGCACCCCCGCCACCCTGGAGCGGGTCGCCGACCGCCACCACCTGCCCGCCGAACGCCGCCACCACGACCTCGACGCGCTGCTCGCCGCCGGCCTCGACGCCGCCTTCGTGCACGCCTCCACCGAGGCGCACCCCGAGATCACCACCCGGCTTCTCGAAGCAGGCGTGCCCACGTACGTCGACAAGCCGCTCGCCTACGACTTCGCCACCTCCGAGCGGCTGGTCGAACTCGCCGAGAAGCGCGCCGTGGGCCTCGCCGTCGGCTTCAACCGCCGTCTCGCCCCCGGCTACGCCTCCTGCCTGGACCATCCGCGCGACCTGATCCTGCTGCAGAAGAACCGGACCGGACAGCCCGCGGACCCGCGCACCTTCGTCTTCGACGACTTCATCCACGTCGTCGACACCCTGCGCTTCCTCGCACCCGGCGAGGTCGAGCACACCGGCGTACGGGCCAGGGTCCGGGACGGGCTCCTGCACCACGTGGTGCTCGAACTCTCCGGTGACGGCTTCACCGCCCTCGGCGTGATGAACCGGTCCAACGGCTCCACCGAGGAGATCCTCGAAGTCTCCGGGCAGGACGCCAAGCGCCAGGTCGTCAACCTCGCCGAGATCGTCGACCACCACGGCGACCCCACCGTGCACCGGCGCGGCGACTGGGTCCCGGTGCCCCGCCAGCGCGGCATCGAGCAGGCCGTGCTCGGTTTCCTCGACGCCGTACGGGAGGGCCGGCCGCTCAGTGCCCGGGACGCCCTGCGGACCCACGAGCTGTGCGAGTACGTGGTGCGCGAGGTCCTCGCCCAGGCGTCCTGAACCGGCCCGCCGCGCCCACCGCGCCGGCCACGAGCAGCGCCAGGCCCGCCGCGTACACCGGCCACGGCCCGAGCCGGTCGTATCCGGTCCGGGTGTCGGACAGCGGCAGCGTGTAGACGGCGGTGGCGCTGCGGTCGGTGCCGAGCACCGGACCGGTCCGCCGCCCGTCGGGCGTGTACGCGGCGCTGATCCCGGTCAGCGTCGCGTGCACCATCGGCCGCCCCGTCTCCGCCGCCCGCAGCGCGCCGAGCGAGGCGTGCTGCGCCGGGGCCCAGCTGTCCTGGAAGGTCGACGTGGCCGACTGCGCGACGATCACCTGCGCCCCCATGTCGGCCAGATGCCGGCTCATGTCGGGGAACGCCGTCTCGAAGCAGATCAGCGGGCCGATCCGCAGCCCGGGCGAACCCGTGGCCCCGGGCGGCAGCGTCATCACCACCGGGGCGGTGCCGCGCCGCCGGTTCACCTCCGCCGCCTTGCCGACCGAGGTCGCCCAGCCGAGCAGCGGCCGCAGCGGGATGTACTCGCCGAACGGGACCAGCCGCATTTTGTCGTACCGCTGCCCCGTCGGCCCCTCGGGACCGACCAGGACCGCGCTCTTGTAGATGCCGGGCCGGTCGGAGCGGTGCGCGTCCACGTTCACCAGGACGTCCGCGCCGACCTCCCGTGAGAGCGCGGCGACGCGGGCCGCGAGATCCGGCCGGGTCCGCAGGTCGGCGCCGACGCTGCTCTCCCCCCACACCACCAGGTCGAGGCGCTGCCCGGCCAGCGTCCGGGTCAGCTCCTCGCCCCGGTCGAAGCGCCGCGCCGCGCCGACCGCCCCGCCGAGCAGACCGGCCTGGACGACGCCGATCCGGACCACCTTGCCGGTGGTACGCGGAGCCGGGACCGCCCATGGGGCGAGACCGAGGAGGAGGACGCAGCCGAGGAGTCCGGCCAGACCGGCGAGCGCGGCATGGCGGGACCGCGCACTGCGCCGGACCCGCGACGAGGCGGCGACGAGCAGCGCCAGGGCCGTGTTCACCGCCACCACGAGGCCGCTCAGCAGCCACACCCCGCCGACCGACGCCAGTCGCAGAGCGGCCGGCACCTCCCACTGGCTCGCCCCCAGCAGTCCCCAGGGGCCGCCGAGGCCCTGCCAGGACCGGACCAGCTCGATCATCAGCCAGCCGGAGGGGATCAGGACGAGGGCGGCCCCGGCCCGCCACGGCGACGGCGTCCCGCCCAGCAGCGCCCGTACCAGCCGGCCCCACGGCAGCCACAGCAGACCGAACAGCACGGCCAGGACGACCAGGAAGACGTTCAGGCTCGGCAGCAGCCAATGGTGCACGGCCAGCATGAAGCCGGTGCCCCCGCACCAGCCGTCGTACCCGGCGCGGCGCGCGGTCGGAGCCGTACGGATCAGCAGGAGCAGCGGGACGAGACAGACGTACGCCCACCACCACAGGTCGGGGGTGGGGAAGGCGAACACCGGCAGGCCGCCGAGGACGAGCGCGAGCGCGGACCGCCCGGTTCCGGACCAGCGGCCCCCCTGCGCGGTCGTGGCCCGGGCGCTCGCGGCGAACGCTGTCCGCATGCCGTGCCTCCAGGAGTCGCCTCCAGTGTGCGCGCGCCCGGGCGCCCGGGCTGGCCGGCGAGGAGCCGGACGGGGGAGGGCGGGATCCGGGGCGGGCCGGGGAGCGGAGCGGGCGCCGGGCCGCCTCACATCCGGCGCCACTTCTCCTCGACGACCACCGAGCCCAGCCGCCAGCCCTCGGCCCCGCGGAGCGCGGTGAAGGCGTACCGCCCGCCCGCGACGAACTCCGCGCCGGAGGCGAACCGCATCGGGTTGAGGTAGTCGGCCCGGACGGTCGCCGTGTCGCCCGCGTAGCCGTCCGGGTCCCGCAGGGTGATCCGGCGGTTGACGATGAGGTGCTGGCGTACGGGGAACAGCCGGATCGACTCCGCGAGCCAGTCGGCGACCTCCTCCACCGGGCCCTCGATCCCGCCCGAGGAGCGGTAGTCGGCCCGCGCGCCCGGCGCGAACAGCGCCCGGTACGCCGTCCAGTCGGCGTCGTCCACGGCCATCGCGTAGCCGGTGACCAGATCGTCGACGGCGAGCCGGGCCATCACGGCGGCGAGATCCACGCGCTGCGTCATCGGCTCAGTGTCGGACAGCGGGGGCGCGGGGCCAAGGGGCGTGCGCGGGTGGGCTTCGCGGCGTCCGTCTCGGACGGTCTTGGACGGACGCCGTGAAGCCGGGACGAGCGGCCGGGGTCAGCCGGCGGCGGGCTCGCCCGCGTCCGGGCTGAGGACTCCCATGCCGACCAGGATGAACAGCAGGATGCCGAGGGCGATCCGGTAGATCACGAACGGCATGAAGGACTTCGTCGTGATGAACTTCATGAACAAGTTCAAGTCGAGGTTCTGAGCGGCTCTGACCTGCTGTTTCCACCACTCATCAAGATTGAATGGGAGAGCAGTGGGAGATGGCGCTTTCCAGTGCTCTCCCTCGCCGGCCACGAAGCGCAGCCACCTGGTTTGCAGCGAATTGGCGATCTCCTGCTCCATGGTCAAGGGAACGTGCGAGACCGGCGACCTCGTGGCCCATGCGGGTCTCCACGGCTATGCGACTGTGTCGATCTTCGTCCAGCCACTCCTTGCCGCCGTGACGAAGCAGGTACAGCCGCTTCCCGGCGTACGCGGTCGCGGGGACCTCTGGAAGGGGACGGCGGGAGGTGACCAGCTGAGGCTGGTTCAGGCGGACCCTCGTGAACTCCTCGGAGGCCGGTCGACCGCGCGAGACCGGCTGCCAGTAGCCGAGGTTTGCGCTGGCCAGCAGCCCGCCGCCGATGGCCGGGAACAGGTACTCGTGGTCATGGGTGGCGAAGAGCGCCGTGAGCCTTTTCCATCTTCAGCCTGAGCTGGCCAGATGCAGGGTGAGGACAGCCTGAACAAGGCTCGTGATGCGGGTGGTCGAGCAGCGGAGCTTGCGGAGAAGCCGCCAGGACTTGAGGGTGGCGACGGCCTGCTCGACCAGGGCCCGGATCTTCGCGTGGGACCGGTTGACGGCCTGCTGGCCTGTGGACAGCGTCTCCCACCGGCCGCGGTAGGGAACACGGACCGTGCCCCCGGCTCCTTGGTATCCCTTGTCGGTCCGTCCATGACGTCCGTGCGGCCCGCGAGCTTGTGTTTGCCCGAGTAGAACGGTCGGTCGACGGCAATACGGTCGGCCCCGGCCGCATGATCCGGCAGGGGCGTTCTACCAAGAAGCCTTCGACGTCGTACGAGCCCAGGCAACCACCCGACAGCGCGACGTCATGTTCACCGGCAGTGGAGGAGAAGAGGTCAACGCCCACCACTCCAGGACCGATGCGGGTGGCTGTGTCACTTCCCGTGGGCTCTGATCCACTTTGTGTGGTCCGATCACGGAGCGTCACCGTGCTCAGTCCGTGAGGAGGATCTGTCGGCGGAGTAGGTTGAATCCGGCCCGGCCATACCCGTCTCTCTTGATCCGCTTCACCCTGTTGACGTTGCCCTCGACCTTGCCCAAGCTCCATTGCAGGGTGAGTCCGGCGCGTCGAAGTCCTGCCGCAGGCCACGGGCCAAGGCTGCAGAGCGGCTTGAGGCCGGTGTCCTCGGGGCAGGTGAGCCAGGCGTCGAGGTCGGTGCCGCGACGCACGGTCATCATGCGGGCGAAGGCGCGCACGCATTTGCCGACAGCATCCAGCTCCGGGCAGGGGGCCAAACGCTGCTTGAGTTGCTCTCGTCGATCTTGTCGGGGTGGGCGGTCATCAGCCATGGGGCCTTCCGGACGGTCAGCTCTTTAGGCTTGTCGGGCGCGGGTTTGCCGTCGGCCCGGATCTGTTGGAGGTGGCGGCGGACGGTTTGCTTGCTTCCGCGGTAGCCGAGCTCGACGATCTCGGCGTGAAGACGTGCCGCGTCCGTGCAGCCCTCGTTCCAGCGCCGATACAGGTAGGGCGAGTAGGCGTGGATCTGGCCGTAGCGGCGGGAGCCTGGTACGCAGGAGGCGTCGTCAGGGGTGGCGGCGTGTGCGTAACGGCGTACGGTCTTGCGGTTGAGCCCGAGGGTCTTGGAGATCGCGTCGATCGGCACGCCCTTGTCGTAGAAGCCATGCATCGCGGCGTGGCGCTCACTTCATGTCCTGTCGCAGCGCTACCTGGATGCGACGTACTGCAAGGCGCGGGTCGCACACGAGCTCGTCTCCCGGGCCGTGGTGATCGCCACCGGCATCACCGAGGACGGCGGCCGCGAGATCCTGGGAGTGATGGTCGGCGACAGCGAGAGCGAGGTGTTCTGGAGCCCGTTCCTCCGCTACCTGCGCGAACGCGGCCAGAACGGGGTCCGTTTCGTGCTAGGCGACCACCACTCGGGTCTGGTCAAGGCGATCCGCAAGGTGATGATCGGCGCCGCCTACCAGCGTTGCCGGGTTCACTTTCTGCGCAATGTCTTCGGCGTGATCGCCAAGGACGCCGCGGAGATGGTCGCCGCGACCATCCGCGTCATCTTTGCCCAGCCCTACCAGGCTGCCGTCCGCCGTCAGCTCGACATGGTCGCTGACATGCTGGGCACACAGTTCCCCCAGGTCAAGCGGATGCTCCTGGACGCCAAGGACGACCTCACCGCCTTCGCCGCCTTCCCGGAACGGCACTGGAAGAAGAACCAGTCCACGAACCCGCTGGAACGGGTCAACCGCGAGATCAAACGCCGCATCGACGTCGTCCAGGTCTTCCCCAACGACGACGCGCTCCTGCGGCTGGTCACCGCCGTGCTCGTCGAGATGCACGACGAGTGGATCGCCTTCCCCCGCCGCTACCGCCCCGAGGGCAGCATGGACCAGATCTACCCCGCCGAACTCCCCGAAAGCGTCCCCCGCACTACCCAACACCACCAACACAACCGCCGATTGATCGGCTACCCCACTACTGGGGACCTGACCTCGTCGGCCAGATCCGCGGTATCGAACGGGAGTTGCGCGACAACGGCCTGTACGAAGTGGTGGTCCTCGACTCCGTCATCAACGCCACCACCAGCCTCGACTACCAGCACTGGGTTCTCACCACCATCAACGCTCTCTGCGTCGCCGACGGGCAGGTCTGCATTGGCACGCAACCTGGAACGTGAGTTGGCGTATGAAAACTCCGAGCACTCCATCAGCCGCGACTCCACCCGCCTCTCCTTCCTGGACAGCGAGAACGTCGACATGCGGTTCGTACGCGGCAAGTATTGATCCGAAACGCTTTGGGTTCAGGCTCGTGGACTGTTCGTGAGTGATCTGGTGGGGGATGCGCGGACGTGGTCGCCTGACGCGCAGGAGGCTGTGCGGCTGCTGGCGGTGTCCGCGCTTGTGGAGGGCAGGGACCGGTCGGAGGTCGCGGCCTTGTTCAAGGTGTCGGTCAGGGCCGTGGACAACTGGTGGGCGAGGTGGCAGACGGGTGGCCGGGACGCGCTGCTGTCCCGGCCGCGAGGCCGCTGCACAGGCGAGCACCAGGTGCTGTCCGAGGCCGAGCAGGCCGCCGTGCGGCAGGCGGTCCTCGACCACATCCCCTGCGACCTGGGGCTTTCTGGTCAGCTGTGGACGCGGGGGCTGATAGGTGAACTGATCTTCAAGCTGTATCGAGTCCGGTTCACCGAGCCCGGCGTGGGCAAGTACCTCAAGCGGTGGGGCCTGACCTTCCAGCGGCCGGACAAGCGGGCTGTCGAACAGGACCCGGAGGCCGTCCGCGTCTGGTGCGAGGAGACCTGGCCGGCGATCCGGGCCAAGGCGAAGGCGGAAGGCGCCGAAGTCCTCTTCGGTGACCAGGTCGGGATCCGCTCGGACCAGGTCACCGGCCGCACCTGGGGCGCCAAAGGTGCGACGCCGGTCGTCCGTCGCACCGGCAACCGGTTCTCCGTGAACGCGATGTCCGCGATCAGCACCCGCGGCCGGATGCACTTCATGGTCTTCACCGAGACCTTCGACGCGAAGGTCATGTGCCGCTTCCTCGCCCGGCTCGTCGGCCACTTCGACCGCAAGGTCCACCTGATCGTCGACCGGCACTCGGCCCACCGCTTGAAGTCCGTCCGGACCTGGCTCGCCGACCACGAGGACCAGATCGAGCTGCACTTCCTGCCCTCGTACTCACCCGAGCTGAACCCCGACGAGCTCGTCAACGCCGACCTCAAACGCAGTCTGCCCCACACCCACCGGGCCAGGAACCAGGCCGAACTCGCCACCGAAACCCGCAGGTTCTTCCAACGCCGACAACGCCAGCCCCACATCGTGCGCGGATACTTCGGCGCTCGGCACGTCCGCTACGTCATCGACGAGTGAACCCCATGAGTTTCTGATCAATAGGGCTGTCTGGCGAGCTTGAGCACCCGGCACGTCACCGTGACAGGCACCCCGTCCCCGGCCAGCTCCTTCACGAGCGGGTAGATCCTTTTCCTGGCAGATGTGTCTGCGACAGATAGGCCGTGGCCCGGCGCAGGACCTCGTTCTCCTGCTCCAGCAGCTTGATCCGCCGACGCGCCTCCCGCAGCTCCGCGCTCTCCTGGCTGGAGGTTCCGGGCTTGGAGCCGTCGTCGATACCCGCCCGGCGCATCCACTTCCACAACGTCATCGGATGGACTCCGAAGTCGGTGGCCACCTGCTCGACCGTCACACCCGGGGCGCGGTTTTTCGCGACCCGCACGACGTCCTGGCGGAACCCTTCCGGATAGGGCTTGGGCCCAGCGACATCCTTCCCACCCGCCTCACAGGGCAAGCCAATTCAGGTGTCACCCGATCGTGCGGCAGATCCAGCCGTGTCGCTGGGCAGCCCGCATACTGCGCGCCTTGAGCAATTCGGCGCAGCCTGCGTCGCTCCGGGAATCTCGCGATTCCTAGTTGGCGGTAGCGGCTGCGAGGCGCTTGGGTCCGATCCATCTATCCAGTCGCCACGGATCGTGTTGCTCACAAAAAACTGCCAGGTTGACCGGCGTCAGTGCACCTTTGATGTTCCGCGGTCCAGCGAAGAGTTCGCTGTCCTCAATCCTTGCTGCGCACCCTTCTGAGAATTCACATCGTCTGCGCGTGGCCACGGTGCGCAGAACCCAGAGAGGCTGAGGCTGCGTCACAGGCCCGAGGGCCTGGTGGTCAAATATGCCAGCAGGCCATGGAATCGTGTCATAGATGCTTGTGTACCTGTTCTTGACGGAGTTACACCACCCACAGGAGAGGCGCAGGTTCTCGACTGTCGTCCTCCCACCCTCCACAACAGGAACTACGTGGTCCACTTCGATACAAAGCTGACTGGCACGCACGCCACGAGGGCGCGTGAAGTCAACTAGCTGTGGCGTAGGCGGTTCGTCAGGGGCAAGGCCAAGAAACTTATCGCGCGCGTGGTCTCCGAACTGGTACCCGCACAGGTAACAGCGAGGCTGTGGCTGACCCATCGCCCACAGGTCTTCACGCATCGCGACTCCGATTGCGGATCGCTTGCGCCTCCTCCTGGCAGCGACAAGCTGCCAGGCAAACTTCGTCACCACACGCGCGTACTTCTTTCGCTCGTCCGCAGGGACCTGTGGACTGACAGTATTGAAGTACTCCAGTATGGGCGCATGAAGGTGCCCGATACTTAGTTCGCAGTCGAGTTCATAGGGCGCCAGGTCGACCAAACCCTCGATGAACCATCGCCCCCAGACCGTTGACAGGTCCCCACGCAAGAGCCAGCCGTGATTTCCGGATACGACCTCCGGCACGCTGCACCTTGAAAGGGATTTGAGAGCCTCGTCGGACCAGTTGCTATCCAAAGCATTCTTGATCTCGGCGAAGAACTCGCCGACCTCCTGAGGCTGCATCACGCCCCAGCAGCAGGGTTGTACTCGCCCTCCTTGGGTAGCGACTCGGGATTCCTCCGGTAATCATGCCAGAGGCGGCTCCAGGTCCTGCGAATGAGAGGCGTGTCCTTCTTCTCGACATTCCACAACCGATTGAAGTAGGCCGGATTGACGTCTGTGAGCCAGGCCTCCATGGTGGCGTCGACATCGTCGAGGCTGTTCAGCGTCTTCCTGTGCATGCGCAGGAATTCAAAATAGTCAGCCGCCAAGATCGTGAGGCTGATCTTGTTGTACAGGTTGCTGCGTGTGGTCCCCCAGGCATTCTTGGCCTCAGGGTCCTCGGCGCCGAACTTCCCCCTGATGTTCGAGTAGAACCTGATGAAGACATCCCGCCAGGGTCCGTCAGGCCTGGCCCATGCCGCGACCTTCTCGTCGTGAGTGTCGAAGTCCGCGACGAACGCACTTTCGTCGAGATGGTACTTGCGCCAAACGCGGGCCCAGTCGTCCCTCTGCCCGTAGAGCTTGCCTCCGGACAGCTCACGGAAGATGCCTACGAGCCCCTTGAGAACCGGCCATTGCAGCAGGGTCCTGTTGTCTCCCGCGATACCGGTCTGCACGAAGTTCTTGAACGGGCTCTCTTCCGCACGCGTGAGATAGGCGATGGCCTGAGAGTCGTCCAGTTTGATGCCGGCGTCCTTCAGTCGCTGCGCCACCGGATCCAGCTCGTCCTTGCTCAAGCTCGTCGACACGATCGTACCCAGAAGGGCCTTGCCCATAGGCGTAGCCTTCTGGTTCACGACGACGAACTGGAAGACGTGCTCGCTCGGGCTGGGGTCGAGCAAGAGGGAGACGGGCAGCCGCCGCGCGTGTGCCGCAATGAAGTCGGTTTTGGCCTGAGCCGGATCCTGGCCGTTCTCCGCCGCCTCCAACAGGAACACCTCTCCGTCTTGGCTCTCAGCACGGCTCGCTGCGGCCAAGACCGCACCTTTCAGGCGATGTTGCCCATCAACAAGCATGATCGGCTTGAGATAGCTGATCATGGCTTCCCGGTCGAACCCGAGGATCTTCTTCGGCTTCACATCAGGGTCCAAGGCTTCGAGTACCTTGATGCGGCCCTTGAGCTCTGTGTAGAAGTCGATCAGATGGGTCTCGTCGGTCAGCAGTACGCTCGCCGCATCTGCATAGTCACCATTACCCGCCTCTTCCGCTCCCGCCTCTTCGTCATCATCTTCCTCATCTGCCACCGCCTCGAGTCCGTGCTCCTTCCGCGCTCGATCTATGATCGACGAGAGGCGCTCCTGGTCCAGCGTGGCTTTTTTGAGCTCTGACATACGAGACTCGAGGCGTGCAACCACCCGGGACATCAGGTCGAGCAAGGGGGTGTCACTCAAGTCTTCACTCGTGATCTCCAGCGTGCCGAACTCGGGCATGCCGTCGAGAGGCTTGAAGGTGACGGAGGTATCGCTCTGCGGCGCTGCCAGGAGTGGGTTCTGCACGATGTTGCGTTCATCGTGATAGAAGCTGGACAGCTCTCGGATCCTTGACTTGCTCTCCTGCCGCTGGAAACCGATGGTCTCCTCGTTATCGAGACGACCGCGCTGAGGCACACCGACCCACTGATCAATCTGCGTGGCCGGCGCGGCGAAGAAGACCAGGGGCTTGCCCGACGGAGTCTGGTGAGTCATATGAGCCGGGTACGTATAAGTGATCATCTTCGCGTTCACGCGGGGTCCTCCAGAGCACTGATCCAAGATGACGCCAACGCTACCTGGTGGAGCCCGCCCTACGCCGTCGGTCTTGGATCTCCGCTCAGCACCTGCCCCTGACCTGCGGCGAAGACGATCACACAGGTGATGTTGCAACTTGTCTGACGGGATGGGCCGTTGAGCTGTCCCCTATGAGATGAGAGCGTTCCGCCAGCGGCTGTCGGTGGCAGGCTCTACAGTTTCAAACACCTGCTCATGCCGAAGTCGACCGTACGGCGACAACGGCCAAAGGGAGAGTGGGTCACAACTGAGTGGGTCCGGCTTACAGTAGCCGGGCACCCGGGGAGGAGCTTGATGCTCCAGCTCAACGACGTGCGCATCGAGACGATGCGTCGTCTGTACAAGGAGAGCACGAAGAGGGCCTGGGACGGGGAGTACCTGGACGTCCTTGACACTGCCCTGAGCTTCTCGCTCGGTCCGAAGCGCGTGGCGGACAACCCTGACCTCCTGTGCCGGAACGTCATCCGTGACGCACGTCGCACGCTCCGCCGTTCGCAGGCCAACGCCCGCCGGAGCGCCGCCTGCCGGCCTTTGGCAGACGCCGGGCGTCGTCGCGCATCCGCCACTGCAGCAGACGGCTCGCTCGTAGTCGAAATGGTCACGCACGACACTCCCGAGGCCCGAGCCCTCGTGTCGGAAACCCTCCGGGAATTGGCTGCCTTTGCAGCAACCCTTGGCCCTCATGGTCCCGACTGTCTCCAGGGCATGCTCGACATGGCGACCGTCCCTCGTTCGGCGAGGCAGATTGGGGTATCCGTGGCGACGGTTGAGCGTGCCCGTCGCGCTCTCCGAGAGCACGCTCGCTCACTGATCAGCGGGATCACCGCATGAGTCAGTCCCGCAGCACCCCCGTTCGGTTAGGAGAACCGTACAGGGGCAGCTCCAAGGTGGCCCTTCGCTTCATACGAAGCGTCGTGCGCATGCAGATTCCCGCCGGGACCATCGGCGCGTACCTGCTGCTGGAGCACACACAACAAGGTGTCCAGGCCCTCTACGTTGGGCGGTCAGATACCTGCCTTCGCCGAAGGCTGTCCCGTCATCCGTTGCGCGGGGGCGCGACCCACTTCGTCATAGCGCCAGCCCGCAACTCCCTCCAGGCCTACGCGACCGAGTCCTTCTGGTTCCACCAGTACCGCTCCGCGGGCAGCTCAATCAGGAACCAGATCCACCCCGCCAGCCCCGCGGGCACAGGCCGTCGGTGCCCGTTCTGCCCTGAGCAGGCCACTGCACGCGCTCTGCTCCGGGCCTTTCCTCACCCTCGACACCCCTAGATCAGGAGTACAGCATGAGCAAGAACAGCAAGGACGTCATCCCCGTGGTCCTGTCTGGACAGGCCCTCCTGAGCCTCCGCGAGTCCGGTCACAACTTTCCCTCGGCCGTGGGTGAGGTGATCGACAACAGTATCGAAGCCCGAGCTAACAACATCCAGATCCTCACCGAGGAAGTGATGAAGGGCCGGAGGAAGGCCATCGACCAGATCGCCTTCATCGACGACGGCGAAGGCATGGATGATGACACCCTGCATCACTACCTGCAGTTGGGCTTCTCGAAGCGGTTCATGTCCGAGAAGACCATCGGCAAGTTCGGCGTCGGTGCCAAGCTCGCCGGCCTCAGCGTGGGCACGCGCATCGAGGCTTGGTCACGTACGGCCGACAGCGACGCCATCAGGCACGTCTCCTTCGACCTCCTCGAAGGTATTGACGCGGAGAAGCGGGGGGAGGCTGTCGGCATCAACCCGCCGGACGACGAGCCTCTGCCGCCTCATCTGGAGGAGCACTTCCCTGAAGGCTCCGGAACGTTGGTCCTGTGGTCGAAGATCGACCGTGTCTCCGACGGCCATGGTCGAAGCACCCCGGACCACGTGCGGAACGAACTGAACAAGGAACTGTCCCGCATCTTCCGGGAGTTCTTGTGCGGAGGGATCGCCATCAGTGTTGACCAGCTGAACCTCAAGCCCCATGATCCGACCTTCCTGCGGAAGGGCACATGGGTGGACCACGTGCTCACCGAGGAGCTCTCCCGAGCAGGCGAGGTCACTCGCAAGGACGGGGAGGAGCTGCACTTCCACGGTCAGGTGTTCTTCAACGAGCAGGTGAAGGTTCAGGGGTCGGACCACAAGATCAGGGTCGTCATCACCCTGGCGCCGCCCGAGGTCCTGCGGCACAAGGGAGCCGGCGGCGATGCCCTCGCCAAGAAGCTCCGCGTACCGGGCAACGGCGAAGAGGGGCAAATCAGCTTCATGCGGCTGGACCGGGAGATCAGCTACGGCCGCGTGGCCAAGCTCTTCCCGGGTTCCATCGAGACTCCGGATCGGTACATCGGCTTCGAGGTGCACTTCACACCCGAGCTGGATCGGATGATGGGCGTCCGCAACGTGAAGCGCGGAGCAGTGCCGGCTGACGAGCTCCGCAAGACGCTGGACACCATCGCGAAGAGTGTGATCCCGAAGGCCCGCGAGGAGATCCAGCGTGTGTGGGGTGTCGAAGCCCGAAAGGACGCCGTCAAGTCCGGGGAGAACGCGCCCATCGCGCGCGCGGTGAGGGAGGCGGACCGGACGATGCCTAAAAGCCGGGTCAAGCACGTGCCCACTCCTGAGCAGCGTGAGAAGGAGTACGAGTACCTGGCGAAGGATGCTGGGCGTGGCTCGTCCCAGGAGGAGAAGGAGGCTTACGTTCAGGAGATCAAGGATCTGCCGTTCGTGATTGAGACGGTCGACTTCCCCGGCGATCAGCTCTTCCAGCTCACCCACCTCGGCGATCAGACGATCATCCGTCTCAATGAACGCCATGGCTTCTACCGCGAGATGTACGAACCGCTGCAGGTGCTGGCCAAGGACAGCACGGCCAATGCCTCCTCAACGGCTGCCACCGCACGGCGAGCCATCGAGGCCATCGTCCTACTTCTCGTGGCCTACGCGAAGGCGGAGGCCATGCACGAGACCCCGATCGATCAGTACGGCGAACTCCGGAAGTGGTGGGGCGGCTTCACGGAGCAGTACCTGACCAAGATCAAGGATGTCCTCTAGCGAGCAGGAACAGGGTACGAGGGCGCCCGGTGGCAAGGGGTGAAGGCCCCATGGCCACCGGGCGCTCCTCTGTCAGACGACAGCAAGCGACACGAAGTCGCTGATACTCCTCAGGTCTGAACGTCCGTGGAGGAAGCCAACGCCACGGTGGATGTGAACGAGAAGCGTGCGCGACACAGCTTCGTCTGTGGGTTCTTCTCCGTCGGCGATGCACCGCTGCTTCAGGAGCGCAAGGTAGATGTCACCGTGTGACCCGGCGAAGGTCTTCCAGGACATCTCAACGTTGGAATCGGTGACGATCTCCTTCACCAGCGGAGTCGAACCGTCCCGCAGGGACAGCGCCAGCGCCCACCGGCACAGCACATTCCAATGGGTGATCCCAGTGTGCCGCTTGAGCCACACGAGCTGGTCCCTGGCAGTCTGGGAGAGGCGAATTGTCTCAAGCGAC
The DNA here is from genome assembly GCF_040635425.1 of Streptomyces laurentii. Classification (NCBI taxonomy): domain Bacteria; kingdom Bacillati; phylum Actinomycetota; class Actinomycetes; order Kitasatosporales; family Streptomycetaceae; genus Streptomyces; species Streptomyces laurentii. The sequence goes on from NZ_JBEYHT010000052.1 coordinate 49,094, forward strand.
ATGCTGGGCTCCCTCGGTCCACCAGTAGCCGGATTCCACCGTGGTGGTGAGGCTCTTGTCGTCATGAACGAGTGTGTACGTGTGTGCGAGGTGGGGCTTCAAACGGTTGAACAGGTGCTCGTCGATCTCTTCGTCAGTAGACAGGAGCAGTACCTGCCGTCCCGCCTTGGGGAAGTAGCGGTCCACAAGATGCTGGCGGTGTCGGCTGTCCAGTCGACCAAGCGGGGTGTCAATGATGCTGGGCAACCGGTTGACCGCGACCTGAGCCAGCCCCCACAGGAGCGACACCGCCAGAAGCTGGCGCTCGCCGGCGCTGAGCCTGCCAGGATCGATTGCTTCTCCGTCAGAGTTGGTCAGCACGAGGGTGAACTTGTCCGTGTCGATCTGAATGTCGCGGACGAGTCCCTGCTTACGCATGAGGGTGTTGAAGCTCCTGAGGACCGCGACTTCCACGTTCTCGATGTGGCGGTCGAGTAGAGCGGCGCCGAGCTTCTCCAGCGTGTTGCGGCCCTTCTCCGAGTACTCGATGACTCGCTCGAGCCACTCTGAGCGCCACTCGGCAACCGCACGATCTCGCTGCGTTCGTTTCAGGTCGCCGGCCATGCGGACACAGCGTGCTTCTGCCTCCGCATACAAAGCTTCGCCGCGGTCCACCTGCGCCTGCGCGACGGTGACCTTCTCCATGGCAGCCCTGCGCCGAGTGACCAGGTCCTTGATAAGCACTTCGTCAGGGACCGCGGCCAACTGCCGGTCTGCCGACGCCAAGACCTCAGCCACGTCCGAGGCTTCCTGTAGCAGTTCACGTGCCCGAGCGGTATCGGATACCAGCGCCTGGTCCAGGGCGGAGAGCTGCATCAGCGCGTCGTGTGGGAGCCCGAGACTCTGCTCGAGGTCCGCCGCGGCCGCACGCTTCTTCCGCTCGGTGGTCAGCTTCCTCTTAAGCGCCGTACGCGCCTCTGCGGACAGGGAGTCCGCGAGCTGACTGAGCAGCCATTCGTCTCGCTGCTCGAGGACCCCGATGACCCGGGAGGCGTCGTCGGCTTCCTTCTCCAACTGCGCTTGCTGCTTCACGCCCACGAGCTGTTCCTGTAGCAGCAGGAGAGGGAGGGAACCTTCGGCGATGGAAATGAGAGCCTTGTTCGTTGCTTTAGCCTGCTCTGCGATGCGATCGCGCTCGGCTTCCAGTTCCTTGCTGCGCTCAAATTCCTTACCGCCAGCGCGCTCGAAATCACTCTCAATTTTATGGAGGTCATACTTGCAGACGTCCAGCTGCGACGTGTAACCACCCAACCGCTGCTTGATATCCGAAGCGTTCTGGGTGGCCTGCGCCAGCTCCTGCTCCTGCAAGCGGATCCTGTCGATGACTTCCTGGTTTTCCTCAGACAGGCGCTGGCGATTCTGGAGGGCCTTGAGGTCGTTTCGGATCCGTCCCATCGCGCTCACCCCGAGCAGGGATTGGATCGCGGACTCGATGACCTTGGCTGCGCGCTCAGGATCTGCGAGCGACTCAACCTTTTCGCCATCGAAGAAGAAGAGGGAGGCTACGTCGATGGGGAGAATCGTCTCGACGTGATCTGCCCATCCGTCCGTGATGGTGCGGCTGAACTCGCCATCAATCAAGACTGTGAGGACTTCCTTCACCGCCTTGCCGCTGACGTACCAGTTCCTGACCACCCTGTAGTCACGTTCCTTGTCCTCCACGCTGACGGAGAACTCCAGTGCGATCGATGCACCTTCGGCGATGTTGGCCTTCCTATTGATGCACTGGTGGAGGTAGTCGAGGTATGCACGATTCCCTCGACCACTGCAGTCTGCCTTGGGGCCGTACAGGACCAGCTGGATGGCGTCTAGCAGTGTCGTCTTGCCGCAACCGTTCAACCCACCGATGAGGACGATCGGCCGCCCGGGCTCCGTGCGCAGTTCAAGTCGCTGTTCACCTTGGTACGCGCCGAAGTCGCGCAGGGTGATGTTATGCAGGAGCATCGTCGTTCGTCTTTTCGTCTAGCGGCAGGGCCTGGGGCTCAGTCTTGGCTTCCTGCTGGATATTTCCTTGAAGGGCCTCTCGCCTACGCTTGGCGAATTCTGTCGCGTCTTGCTCGTCTTTATAGAATCCCTTCTCGATCACCTTTTGAAGGGCTTCAAAGAGTCCGGAGCGACGAGTCTTTGTCCGGTACTCCCGCTCGACAGCCAGAAGTTCGCGCACCATCGTGAAATGGATTTCGTCACCGTCGCAGATTTCACGCAGGATCTCGATCTCGCCAGCACGGATAACGAGTTGTTCATCGAGAGGCTTCCCCGGGAAAACTTCTCCCGTAGCTTCTTCGTAAATCCTGGGGAGAGAGTCTTCCACCTCATGCTTCTTGAAGATCCAGAGCCGGCGGATCTCGTGGAGTTCTTCCATCGTGATCAGCTCAATGTTGCTCATGTCCTCAGGAGCCTTCTTCCGCACGATCGCTTGGGCCTCAAGCAACTTGCGGAGCCACTTCTCACGAGCGGCCTGAGTGTAAGGACCGGGGATGACGCGGTCATTGAAGAGCTGAACCCGACCGTCCATACGCCGGAAGTCTCGGGTTTCCTTCTCCTTCGACACATCGTCAAGCTCGTCTCGGAGCTTCAGGAGCGGCTCCATCCACTTCTTCTCCCGGTCGTTGTTGACCATGGCAGCCATCGACTTGTCCTGGTCCACGAGGGTGCAAGTCCAGCAGCCGAATCGGCTGTCGCCGCACGACGGGGTGGTGTCATCCACGACCAGGGGGCACTCGGAGTCGCTCGACGCACCCTGATACATGGTCAGCAGATCCTTGTTCTTATGGCCCCAAGGATTGGACTGCTGCATGAGGAACATCCAGACCTCGTCATTGGTCCAGTCCTCGATCGGGCTGTAGACAAGGGAGTTGGGTAGATTTCCGTTAGGAGAGAGACGATCCCGTACGCGGCCCTTCTCATGCTTGGCCATGGCTCGGGCGCGAGCCTGACTCTCGGCCTTGCGGATGCCGAGGACGAGGATGGCCTCGCCGTGGCGGCGAACTACCTTACGAATGAATGTATTTGAAGGCCGAATCTTCATTCGCTCCGTACACCAGCGGAACTTCGGGCGTGGAGCCGGGTAGCCACGGCCGATCAGATTTACCCAGAAGGTGTCCTCAACCTTTGGCGTCAGACGGTGGGGCTCAATGGGGAGCTGTTGCTCCTGCGCCGCCTTCCCCATCGTCTCCAGCGACCGGGAGACCCAGGCGGCGACCACCGGGTTCTCCACCAAGGTATCGGTGCTGATCACGTGCACGGGCTTGTTGCGCTGCTCGGCCGGCAGATCCTTCAGTGCAAGCCACACCAGCTGGAGAACAGCCGTGGAGTCCTTGCCGCCGCTGTATCCAATGACCCAGGGCACCTCGTCCGCCGTGTAGAGCTCGCGGACCTCCTCCGTCAGCTCGTTCACGACGTCAGACATGCGCCTCCCCTGGAAGGGGGCTGTCCGTGTCGGTGTGCTCATGCGTCTCCTCGTAGATATGCGTCCTCAACACGCTGCTCTTCGGGGCTCAGCCGGAGCTTCATGTGCTGTCGGAGGTAGTTCACAGTCAAGTTCAGGTTCTGATGGCTCTTCGACACGCGCCCGCCGATGAGTGCGCGCCCCTCCCAATCCGAATTGGTTCGAGTCCAGTCCACTGACTTCAACCGAATCAGCTTCGGTCGCCAGATCTTGGGAGCTTCAGAACCCCGGAGGAGAGTGTTGCCGATCCTGCCGATAGCGTGGAGAGCGATGCCATGCGTGTGGATGTAGTCCTTGCGCACCTCGGCTGCTGCCAGCTCTCGGCGGCGCACTAGATCCCACTCAGGGATGACCTCGTCGACAGCCTCCCAGAACTGCTCCGCAAGCTCCTGCGCCTTCTCCTTCTTGATCTCCAACCCTTGGAGCAGCGACTGAGTTGCGGAGTAGACGGAGCTGAGGGTGAAAAGCTTGCGAGACCGCTGGGCGAGAGTGCTGCTCTCCATCTCAACGTGCCCCTTAAAAACGGGGCACCTCATCGCGAGGAGCCTGGCAATGATCGCCAGGTCGTCGCGGTGGTCGTAGAGCACCCCGATGGACCGCGGCGGTCGCACAGCGTGGCGGTTGAGGTCAGCGAACATCTGCTGGCATCGAGCTAAGCCCGAGTCACGGAAGAAGACGACAGCGATCGTCTCCTCCCCGAGCTCAGGATTCTCCTTGAGTGCTTGCTCGATCGCTGCTCGGCGGTGCTGACCGTCGTTGATGAGGAAGCGGGCCGCCATCGGGATGCGGATCTGGCCGGCCCGCATCCCGACTCCGCTGTCCGAGATGCCCTCGAAGTGCATCTCGCCGTCGACGGAAGCGGTGAGCGCACTGAAGACGTAATTGTCCGGATTGTCGATAATGTACCGAGTGAGGGCCGGGAGGCGCCCCTTGTTCAGGACTCTCTGGGCGCGAACCTCAGGCGCCAGCTCATCTTCATCGAAGAGGAAGATCTTCGGGATGAGTCGAAGCGGACACATGGACACGTAGAACTCGCGCCCCGCCTGGACGCCCCGGATGGCTGGAAAGATGTAGTCAAAGCCGGAAGACGTGGCGGTGTCAACGAGTTGCGAAGGTGACGGTGATCCCACCCGCGTAACGGTATCGTACGTCAGGCATTACACGTACACGGTGTCCTGGAATAACGCACAGAGGTCTGGTGGAGCTAATGGTGACGTATCTCGACGCGGCAGCGACCACGCGCGTGGACCCGCGCGTGGCCGAAGTCGTGCTGCACTGGATGACCGAAGACTTCGGCAACGCGGGCAGCCGCACTCATGCATACGGCAGCCGCGCGAAGCGGGCAGTGCAGCAGGCGCGCGAGTACCTGTCCAGGACCTTCGATGCCGATGCAGACGAGTTGATCTTTACGAGCGGCGCTACCGAGAGCAACAACATCGCGCTGCTCGGCCTCGCTTCCTACGGCGAGCAGAGTGACCGGCGTCACGTCATCACGTCGGCCATCGAGCACAAGGCAGTCATCGAGCCGCTAGAGCATCTTCAGTCCCGCGGCTTTGAAGTCGACTTTATCGAACCTGGCCTCTCCGGCCGCGTGACGGTCGATGCTGTGATGGACCGACTACGCCCGGACACACTCCTCGTCTCACTGATGCACGTCAACAATGAGACAGGTGTCGTCCAGCCCGTCGTAGAGCTTGCCGAGCGACTGCGTGAGACTCCGACCTTCTTTCATGTGGACGCGGCGCAGGGGTATGGGAAGGTGCCGCAGGACCTCACTGCTCCCATCGACTTGATCAGCGTTAGTGGCCACAAGATCGGTGCCCCGAAGGGAGTGGGCATGTTGATCGCCCGCGACCGGGGCTTTGACGAGTTGCCTCTCCAACCGATCATGTTCGGTGGTGGCCAGGAGCGAGGGCTGCGGCCGGGAACCCTGGCGGTGCCGCTGATCATGGGGCTAGCCGAAGCGGCGAAGATCTTCCAGAAGGAGCACGCTCAGTGGAGCAAGGGTGCGGCGGAGCTTCGCGCCCGTATCCTGAGCGCACTGGAAAAAACTCGTTTCCATATCAACGGCGATCAAACCCACGTTGTCCCACACATCCTCAACCTGTCGTTCGACGGCGTCGACGCCGAGGCACTCATCGTGAGGCTGAAGGAGCACGTTGCCGTCGCGACCGGCTCCGCATGCACCAGTGCCTCATACACGCCTAGTCACGTGCTTACAGCTATGGGCTTGCCGGAGGAGTTGGCATCGAACGGACTCCGTCTGTCCTGGTTCCCAAGCCAAGCTGCTGACCTGGACGCTGAAGAACTTGCAGAGATGATCGTGCAGATGCAGCCGGATCCTGCGTGATCGCTCAGCCTGCAGTGCGCCTCACCAATCGGTGGCCTCGAAGCTCACGGCCGCAGCGAACGAGCTCGGCTTCCCAGCCATCCTCTGTGCCGATGAGGTGAGGGTGCTCGTATAGACCCGCCTTCACCTCCGCTGCCGTGAGCCGCTTGTAGCGATCGACGTCCGGGTCGTCAGCGGCCAGGAACTCGTGCTTTCGGTGGAGGAGGGGCCGGTTCAGGGAGTCTGCGTACGAGGTGAAGGACGTCTCCAGCGACTTCAGGTCCACGTGGTACGAGGACAGTGTCCGTGGATGCGGGTTGGTGTCGAAGTCCGGGTAGTCCAGCCAGCTCACCGCGCGGCCCTGGTGGCGGAGCTTGGTCAGGGTCCATTCCTGCGGACGGCCGGCGGCGATCGAGGCGCAGTGCTCGTAGAGGCGTAGCACCGTTGGCATCCTGTCAACGGCCCGCTGGTGGACGTAGAGAGCGGTCGGGGTGAGTTTTCCGACTGTGGACGCGTTCATGGCTCCGCGGATGTACGCGTCGTCGCGCAGCTTGAGCAGCAGCCGGTCGGACCGCTGGCAGGCTTCCTTGTAGGAGGAGAAGAAGGCACGGACGTCGAGCTGCACGCTGAGCGGAAGGCTGCCGAAGGGGCCACGGCCGTTGAAGAGTTCGACGGCGAGGAAGAGCAAGGTGTTGAGGGTAGTTCGCTTCCCTCCTCGTTCGACCTTGCTGGCGTCGGCAGAGTCCCGCACGAGCCGACGCACCTCATTGAGGCGCAGGTGGCCGAGCAACTCGGCCATCGGCTGGGGAACTTCTTCCATCCGGGGCAGTCGCCCACGTCGTTCGACGTAGTCAACCACCGCTGCAATCGACGAGGTCGTGTCTTCGGATGCGAGCCACTCCGCGTCAGGAGCGATCCGTCGAGCGAGGTAGCCGAGTCGCGCTCTCTCGTCCTTGAACGCGTAGACAATGCCTGGTGCTGCGGAGACTGTCCGTACACCAGTAACTTCCTCGACGTAGGCGCGGAGCTCGCTTGCCCCGAAGAGGTGTTGGAACGTCTGCCTGCTGGTGAGCAGGCCGTCGCCGAATGACTCTCCCCTGACTTTCGACTTCTCCCACGTCAGTCGTGCGGAGGCGACGAGGACGGTTCCCGCGAGGTCCCAAGCCCCCTTCAGGGTCTTGCGCCGCTCCTGCGGGTCTTCGATGACGTTGAGCACGTAGGTGAGGAGAACAACGTCCGCCGGCTCCAGCCTCGTATCGGCTTGGTAGAAGGGATCCCAGCCGACTGCTTGGAAATCCAGATGCTGGAGCGCACGTACATCGCCCCCACGGCCACAGCCGTAGTCAAGGATCATGAGCCCGGGAAGTACCTGCTTGTCGACCACGGCTTGCCGTGCGGGGGCCGAGAGGCTTGTTCTGCTGATCGCGGTCAGTCTGCGATCGCTACTCCAAGGCTGTTGCTCCATGTCCACGCCTCCCGCAACTGGCCGACAAGGGGAGGTTAGCTGCGGGCACTCACGAGGATGGGCACGATCAGAAGAACCCGCACCGTGCCCCGGGCCTCGCACCGGGAAGCGGGTCGCGAGCTCACCTACGCTGTAGGTGGCGCGGGGCCGACGTTACGGACTTTCCCCGTGGGCCTGCGCAATTTCCGGCTCTGTCGGGGATCTTGTGACGGACTGGGTCCTCGAAAAGGGGGTGGACGCCCCCGGGATACGGGTTGCCATGGCCGTCACCCAGCAGCTTGCCCGAGTCTCTGCGGAGTACCTCGCCGCCTGCTGGACACGCGCCGAGGAGTCCTTCGATGGTGATCACCAGTGGGCCCCGCCTACGGCTGACTGTCTCGACCGCGACTGGGCGCCAGCCATGCTGGAACGTGCGTGCGAGATCGCCGGAGTCGGCGAATTGCACCTTGCCGCGCTCAGACAGGCCACCAACGGCGGTGCAGCGATGGATGTCGGCTTCCTCAACGCTCACCCTCATGCATCGGGCCTTTCGGGCCTGCACTGGCCGCCCTTGAAGCGTTGGGAGTCAGGCAAGTCTCCGGTCTGCTCGGGGAGATCGACCTCCGGGCCGTTCTGGCGGTGCTGCCACTCGACATGCGTGAGGCAGGAGCGTTGATCGGCCACGGGGCCGAAGGCCTCGCCGACGGGCCCAGAACGTATCTGAAGGACCATTTCGATGCTCTGCGAGAGTTCTATGCAGGAGCCTCGAAGCAGGGCCTTGCTGTCGTCTCATGGTGGAACTGACTTCCCAAGGTGGGCGGTTGGTCGATTGCCTGTCAGTCTAACGGGCACGGGCAGGATCAGTCCGCGACGGCGCGGCTTGCCCAAGTCGTACGAGGTCATCCCGAACCAGGCCATGCGCAGTGGCAGCTCGACGACCCCTGGGTCGGGCCGTGCAACTCGTCCAGCGACTTCGGCAGACGGCACCGGAACTTCTCCCGTACAGCGCGAGGTCCTCGGTGTTCGTGCCCGAGAGGTTCTTCGACGCGGGTGCGGGGGTGGTGCGGCCTGGAGGGCATGCCTCCCACTATGGCGGCAGCTTCCCGCTCGCCGAGCAGCTGGACGCGGCCGATCACCGGCCGACATCCACCGGCAGGAAAGTCGGAACGGTCCGCCGCCCGCGGCATGCGGACGAGGGCAATGCGGTAGAGAACTGAGTTGCTCCGCGATTACCGCTGCGCGGGACGGCAACCAAGGCCCAGATCCGCGCCCTGGTTGCCGGAAAGGAGGCCGGCTGCACCGACGTACTCACCGTGGCCGGGCTCCGTGTCCCGGCCACGGCATGGGACTCGCCGAGGTGATGGTCGCGCTAGGCATCGCCTCCCAGACCAGCGGTGTGTGGTCCATGCCCGTCGCGCTCCCGACCCCCGAAGACGAACTGTCAGCTCGCACGCGGATCTCCGGTCTGGCCTGCCTGCGGGCAGCACAGGGCCGCCCGCTCGAAGGCTGACGAGCGACCCAGTCGCTGGGTTGTATGCAGCAGGAGCGTGGGCGTCCTCGTGCATCGCGGGCCTCCGCTTCTGCAGTCGAGAACCCAGGCCTTGAGGAGGCTGCTGTGGCAAGGGTCGTGGAGGGAATCACCGGTCGCCGATCGGGGACGACGGGCACCAGCCGAATCGGCCCGTACCGCCGCTCCCTACTCCCCCCTTGCTTCCACCCCTCCGCCTGCCTGGTCATCGACGGGAAAATGGTCGCCTTCGCCGAGGAGGAGTGCTTCTCCCGCCGCAAGCACCACAAGGACTCCCGCTCCTGCGCGGTGGCCGCGGCCTACTGCCTTTCCGAGGCCGGCATCACCCTGGCCGACGTTGACGAGATCGCCATCGCCTTCAACCCGGACTGGCCTACGCCGAGCAACATCTGCACGGACGCCGACCTGATCGCCGAACTCCTCGACCCCGCCTTGTTCGGCCACCACCGGCCCCGGCAGGTCACCGTGGTCGAGCACCACCTCGCGCACGCCGCCTCCGCCTTCCACCCCAGCGGCTTCGGCGAGGCCGCCGTCCTGGTGGTCGACGGCTCCGGCGACGGCGTCTCCGCCACCCTCGCCCACGGTACCGCCGACGGACTGAAGGTCCTGCGCCAGTTCCCGTTCAGCCAGTCGCTGGGCTGGTTCTACGAGACCGTCGCCGAACACCTCGGACTCGGCAGCTGGACCAGCTCCGGCAAGCTCATGGGCCTGGCCGGCTACGGCAACCCCGACCGCTACACCCTCGACTTCCTCACCGCCCGCGCTGGCGGCTCGCCGAGAAGGAGCTGAGCAACGTCATCGTGACGGCCGCAGCGGCACTTGCCACCATCAGCCCGGACCCGGAGAAGGCGCTTGCCGGCCGTGTCCAGGGCCTGCCGGCCCGCCTCAGCCTCGACTGACCCGGGCCGGCCGCCAAGCAGAAGGGCCCGCACAGCTGCTGCTGTGCGGGCCCTCCTTACTGCTCCCGACTTTGCAGGTGCGCACTTCTGACTGCTCGCCTCCCGGTCTCCCGGGTGGGAGACGAGTGGGAGATGATCATGGTGCGGTGCTGCAATCAGGCGCTAGGAAATCCTAGTGCCGCATCAGGCAACCTTCGCCTCTCGTGACGAGTCGCCCGGTCGCTGCGGTTGGCAGCTCCGGGCGATCAGAATGATCACGTGGCTGAA
>NZ_JBEYHT010000053.1:0-511 GCF_040635425.1 Streptomyces laurentii
ACGCCCGGTTACATTCCGAACCCGGAAGCTAAGCCTTTCAGCGCCGATGGTACTGCAGGGGGGACCCTGTGGGAGAGTAGGACACCGCCGAACAATCTTTCAGGACCCCTGGTCCCAGCGTTCACGCTGGGACCAGGGGTCCTTTTGTTTTTCTCGAATTTCTTGAAACGCGCGCCGGTGCGCCGGCTGCGCGAGAATGACTGCAGTACCCGAAGACAGGAGTCACGTCGATGTCCACCAACTCTCCCGACCACCGTCCGGAGCGCGACCCGCGCAGCCGGGACGGCGGCGAGCGGGGCGGCTTCCGTGGTCCGCGCCGTGACGACAACCGTGGCGGCGACAGCCGCGGCGGTTACCGCGGCCGCGACGACCGTCCGTCGTTCCGTCGTGATGACCGTCAGGACGACCGGGGCGGTTTCCGCCGCGACGACCGTCGTGACGACCGCAGGGACGACCGTCGCGGTGAGCGCCGTGACGAGCGCCCGCCGTTCCGTCGTGACGACAACCGTGG
>NZ_JBEYHT010000053.1:605-55554 GCF_040635425.1 Streptomyces laurentii
CGTGGCGGTGACAGCCGTGGTGGTGGTTTCCGTCGTGACGACAACCGTGGCGGTGACAGCCGTGGTGGTGGTTTCCGTCGTGACGACAACCGTGGCGGTGACAGCCGTGGTGGTGGTTTCCGTCGTGACGACAACCGTGGCGGCGGCTTCCGTCGTGACGACAACCGCGGTGGGGACAGCCGTGGTGGTGGTTTCCGTCGCGATGACAACCGCGGTGGGGACAGCCGTGGTGGCGGCTTCCGTCGTGACGACCGTCCGTCGTTCCGTCGTGATGACCGTCAGGACGACCGGGGCGGTTTCCGTCGCGATGACCGTCGTGACGACCGTCCCTCGTTCCGTCGTGACGACAACCGTGGCGGCGACAGCCGCGGCCGTGACGACCGTCCGTCGTTCCGTCGTGACGACAACCGTGGCGGCGACAGCCGCGGCCGTGACGACCGTCCGTCGTTCCGTCGTGATGACCGTCAGGACGACCGGGGCGGTTTCCGCCGTGACGACCGTGGCGGCGACAGCCGTGGTGGCGGCTTCCGCCGTGACGACCGTCCGTCGTTCCGTCGTGATGACCGGCAGGACGACCGGGGCGGTTTCCGCCGTGACGACCGCCCGTCGTTCCGTCGCGACGAGCGTCGGGATGAGCGTCCCTCGTTCCGTCGCGACGAGCGTCCGTCGTTCCGTCGTGATGACCGTCAGGACGACCGGGGCGGTTTCCGTCGCGATGACCGTCGTGACGACCGTCCGTCGTTCCGTCGTGACGACAACCGTGGCGGCGACAGCCGCGGCCGTGACGAGCGTCCGTCGTTCCGTCGTGATGACCGGCAGGACGACCGCGGTGGTTTCCGTCGTGACGACCGTCGCGACGAGCGGCCCCGTGGGCCGCGTCGTGAGGACGACCGGCGTGGCGGCGGCGGGTTCCGTGGGCGGGACGACCGTCGGGACGGCGGCGACCGCGGCGGCTTCCGCGGCGGTCCGCGCCGTGACGACAACCGCGGCGGTGGCTACCGCGACGACCGGGGCAACGATCGTCCGCCGGTCAAGCGTCTGCCGATCCCCCCGGAGGTCACCGGTGACGAGATCGACCCGGACGTGCGTCAGGAGCTGATGAGCCTGCCCAAGACGCTGGCCGAGGACGTCGCCCGCAACCTGGTCATGGTCGCCCAGCTCATCGACGAGGACCCGGAGAGGGCGTACGACTACTCCCGGATCGCGCTGCGGCTCGCCTCCCGTGTCGCCGCCGTCCGCGAGGCCGCCGGCTTCGCCGCGTACGCGACGCAGAAGTACTCCGAGGCGCTGGCCGAGTTCCGTGCCGCGCGGCGGATGACCGGCAGCGTCGAGCTGTGGCCCGTCATGGCGGACTGCGAGCGCGGCCTCGGCCGTCCGGAGCGGGCGCTGGCGATGGCCGGCGAGCCCGAGGTGCAGAAGCTGGACCGGGCCGGACAGGTCGAGATGCGGCTCGTCGCCGCCGGCGCCCGCCGGGACATGGACCAGCTCGACGCGGCCATCGTGACCCTGCAGAGCCCCGAGCTGGCTTCCAGCGCCCACCACCCGTGGACCGCCCGTCTGCGCTACGCCTACGCCGACGCGCTGCTCGCGGCCGGCCGTGAGCAGGAAGCGCGCGAGTGGTTCGCGAAGGCGGTGGAGGCCGACAAGGACGGTTCCACGGACGCCTCCGACCGGCTCGCCGAGATGGACGGAGTCGAGTTCGTCGACGCGCTCGACGAGTCGGACGACGAGGAGCCGGCCGCCGCCGACGCCACGGCGGACGAAGACGAGGACGAGGACACGGCCGAGCTCGCCGACGAGGCGGACGAAGCGGACGAGGCCCCCAAGGCCGACGAGGACGACAAGAACTGACGTCCCTCGCGGATACGCGCGCATGAATGAAGGGCGGCACCCCGAGGGGTGCCGCCCTTCGGCGTATCAGGGGTCAGTCGAGCGCCAGACTCCGCAGCACCAGACCCGTCGCCGGCTTCGGCCCGAACGAGGTCGACTTCCGGGGCATGGTGACGCCCTGCCGGGCCAGGTCCCGGACGACCTCCTCCTTCACCGGGTGCATGAGGACCGCCGTACCGCCGCGCCGCTCCGCCTGGGCGACGGCGGCGGCCGTGTCGTGGATGTACGCGATGTCCTCCGGGGCGTCCGGGATGTGCCACACGTGCTCCAGGAGGGTGGCGTGCAGGACCGTGGCGTCCAGCGTGCGCCAGGCCTCCGGGCGGTCGGTGCGGATCGTGCGGGCGAGCAGCTCCGGGTCGGGCCGGTCGAGGAGGTGGAAGGCGCCGTCGCCGGCGAGGACGAAGGCGTTGCCCTCGGCGGCGGCCGCGGCCAGCGCCTCTTGGGCGGCGGACAGCGGGCCGTCGATCCGGGTGACCCGGAAGCCGTCGCCGAGCGCGGCCAGGGCGTTCGCGACCGGCAGCCGCTGGAGCAGCCGGTGGATGGCGCGGACCCGCAAGGGGTAGCGCGCGGTGTCGACGAGCAGCACCAGGCCGAGGCCCCAGGGGCCGGGCTCGGCGTGTTCGTCGCGCAGCCGCAGATACGTCGCCCAGCGGTGGTGGCCGTCGGCGATGAGGGCCTGGTGGCGGGCGAGTTCGGTGTCGATGGTGGCGAGGTCGGCCGGGTCGGTGACCGCCCAGAGACTGTGCCGGAAGCCGTCCTCGGTGGTCGTGGAGAGCAGTGGTTCGGTCGCGGCCACCCGGTCGACGACCGCGGCCGCGCCGTCGCCCTCACCGCGGTAGGTGAGCAGCAGCGGGTCCAGATTGGCGGCGGTGGAGCGCATCAGGGCGGCCCGGTCCTCGACGACGTGCGGCATGACGTCCTCGTGCGGGAGGACGATGCCTTCGGCGGGCTCGGAGAGCGCGAGGGCGCCGATCAGGCCGCGCTGGAGGAGGCCGTCGCCGCGCTGCTCGTACACGTACAGGGCGGGCTCGGGGTCCGGGGCGAGGATGCCGTCGGCGATCCAGCGGTCCAGGGTGACCGCGGCCTTGCGGTGCCGGGTGCCGGCGGTGATGGCCTGCGGCAGGATCAGCCGCACGATGTTGTGGGGGTCGGCGGACTCCAGATGCAGCAGTCCGTCGGGCCGGACGATGACGTCGTACGGCGGGGAGGTCACGGCGGCCAGGCTGCCGACCCGCTCGGGGACGTATCTGAGGCCCCGGAAGGGGCTCAGCCGGAGACCGGGGGCGCGGACGTCGTCGGCCGCGTGACCTGAGGTGTTCATCTCGACATCGTAGGCGGTGGCCATGAGCGATGATCGGGAGAGCGGGGATTTCGCCCAGGGATTTGAGGAGTACATGACGATGACGGGAAGCGGCCGGGGCCGGCGCGACAGGAATCGGCCGGACGGCAGCGCGGTCGCGCTGAGCGAGGCGTACGACACGGCGCTGCTCGACCTGGACGGAGTCGTGTACTACGCGGGCGGGCACGCCATCGCCCACGCGGTCGAGGCGCTGGGCGCGGCCCGGGCCGGCGGGATGCGTCTCGCGTACGTCACCAACAACGCGCTGCGCACCCCCGACACCGTTGCGGCGCACCTGACGGAGCTCGGGGTGCCCTCCGAGCCGTCCGACGTGATCACCTCCGCGCAGGCGGTGGCCCGGCTGGCGGCCGACGAGGTGCCGCCCGGCTCGCGGGTCCTGGTGATCGGCGGCGAGGGACTGCGGGTGGCGCTGCGCGAGCGCGGCCTGGTGCCGGTGGAGTCGGCGGACGACGGCCCGGTCGCCGTGGTGCAGGGGTACGGCGGGCCGGAGCTGCCGTGGGGGCGGTTCGCGGAGGCGAGTTACGCGGTGGGGCGCGGGCTGCCCTGGTACGCCTCGAACACCGACCGGACCATTCCGAGCGCCCGCGGGATCGGGCCGGGGAACGGCGCGGCGGTGGAGGTCGTCCGGATCGCCACGGGTGCGGAGCCGAAGGTGGCGGGCAAGCCGCTGCCCCCGATGCACCGGGAGACCGTGCTGCGGACCGGGGCCGAGCGGCCGCTGGTGGTCGGCGACCGGCTGGACACGGACATCGAGGGGGCGTTCAACGGCGGCGTGGACTCGCTGCTCGTGCTCACCGGCGTGACGGATGTGGCGCTGCTGCTCGCGGCGGTGCCCGAGCACCGGCCGACGTACGTGGCGGCGGACCTGCGCGGGCTGCTCGTGCCGCAACCGGAGGTGACCGAGACGGCGGGCGCCGACGGTGCCGCGTTCGCGTGCGGGGGCTGGACCGCGTCGGTGAGCGGGGGAGCGCTGCTCCTCGACGGTGAGGTCGAGGGCGACGGCCTGGACCCGCTGGACGGGGTACGGGCGCTGTGCGCCGCCGCGTGGACCGACGCCGGCGCCGGGGCGTGCGGGCTGGACGCGGGCAAGGCGCTGGAGCGGCTCGGGCTCGCGTGACGCGCCGGGGGTGAGGTGAGGGGTGCGGGCCCCGGCTCGGAGACCGCACCCCCACCCCCAAGGCAGGGTAGGCTAACCTAACTTCGTGTTGGTCGAGAGTTCCTCCCGTACGAGCGCGGAGCCGGTTCCCCCTGCCCCGACGCCCCCGCGCCGCACCGCTCTGCGGGCGGCCGGACTGGCCGCGGCCGTCGCCGTCCTGCTGCTGGTCTGCGTCCTGAGCATCATGATCGGCGCCAAACCGGTGCCGCTCGCCGACGTCTGGCACGGCCTGTTCCACTCCACCGGGGCCGGCAACGACATCGTCATCCGCGACGTCCGCGTCCCCCGCACCCTGCTCGGTCTGCTCGTCGGCCTGGCCCTCGGCTTGTCCGGCGCCGTCATGCAGGGGCTGACCCGCAATCCGCTCGCCGAGCCCGGCCTGCTCGGCGTCAACGCCGGTGCCGCCGCGGCCGTCGTGTCCGCGATCTCCTTCCTCGGTGTCACGGACGCCGACGCGTACGTGTGGTTCGCGTTCGCGGGCGCCGCCGTCGTCTCCGTCGCCGTGTACGTCCTCGGCGGCAGCCGCAGCGCCACGCCCGTGCGGCTCGCGCTCGCCGGCACCGCGGCCACCGCCGCCCTCTACGGCTACGTCAACGCCGTACAGCTGCTGGACTCCGCGGCCCTGGACCGGCTGCGCTTCTGGACCGTCGGCTCGCTCGCCTCCGCGAACACGGACACCGTCGTCCGCGTCGCCCCCTTCATCCTCGTCGGCGCCGTCCTCGCGCTGCTCATCGCACGGCCCCTGAACGCCATGGAGCTGGGCGACGACACCGCCCGCGCGCTGGGCGCTCACCTCAACCGGACCCGGGTCGTCGCCATGGTGGCCGTCACCCTGATGTGCGGCGCGGCGACCGCCGCCTGCGGCCCGATCGTGTTCCTCGGCCTGATGGTCCCGTACCTCGTCCGGGCGCTCACCGGCCCCGACATGCGCTGGATCCTGCCGTACGCCGCCGTGCTCTCGCCGGTCCTGCTGCTCGGCGCCGACGTCATCGGGCGGGTCGTCACCCGGCCCGCCGAACTCCAGGTCGGCATCATGACGGCGCTCCTCGGCGGCCCCGTCTTCATCCATCTCGTCCGCCGCAAGAGGATGGCCCGGCTGTGACCACCAAGACGCTGCGCTCGGCCACCGGCGGCCTGTCCGTCCGGTACGCGCCGCGCACCCTCGCCTGCCTGCTCGGCCTGCTGCTGCTCGCCCTCGCCGCCGCGGTCGTGCTCATCGGCAGCGGCGACTTCCCCGTCGCGCCCGGCGACGTCGTCGCCACCCTGCTCGGCGGCGGCACGGAGGTGCAGCGGTTCGCCGTCATGGACCTGCGGCTGCCGCGCGTCCTCGTCGCCGTCTTCACCGGCGCGGCGCTCGGCGTCGGCGGCGCGGTCTTCCAGTCCCTCTCCCGCAACCCGCTCGGCAGCCCCGACGTCATCGGCTTCGGCCAGGGCTCCGCCGTCGGCGCGCTCATCGTCATCGTCCTCTTCCAGGGCGGCACGTGGGCGGCGGCGGGCGGCTCGATCGTCGGCGGACTCGTCACCGGCGTCGTGATCTACCTGCTCGCCTGGAAGCGCGGGGTGCACGGCTACCGGCTCGTGCTCGTCGGCATCGGCGCCGCCGCCATGCTCACCGCCGTCATCCACTACCTCCTCACCAAGGCCCAGCTCGCCGACGCGACCCGGGCCGTGGTGTGGATGACCGGATCGCTCGACGGGCGCGACTGGGCGCACTTCTGGCCGCTGTTCGGCGTCAGCTGCGTGCTGCTGCCGCTGGTCCTCGGGCACGGCCGGGCGCTGCGGATGCTGGAGATGGGCGACGACGCCGCGTACGCGCTCGGGGTACCGGTCGAACGGACCCGGCTCCTGCTGATGGGCGCGGCGGTGCTGCTGGTGGCCGTCGCCACGGCCGCCGCCGGACCGATCGTCTTCGTCTCGCTCAGCGCCCCGCAGCTGGCCCGCCGGCTGACCCGCGCGCCCGGGCCGAACCTGGCGGCGTCCGCGCTCATGGGCACGGCGCTGCTGCTCGTCGCCGACTGGACCGCCACGCACGCGTTCGGGGAGCGACAGCTGCCGGTGGGCGTGGTCACCGGCGTCCTCGGCGGCTGCTACCTGCTGTGGCTGCTCGTCAGCGAACGGAAGGCGGGACGCATATGACCATCCGGAACATCGTCGACGGCGGAGGCAGCGCGAGCATGGGCACGGACGACCAGGGCCAGGGCCAGGGGTACGGGGCGGGGGAGGGGGCGGCGCGGCTGCGCGCCGACGCGGTCACGCTCGCGTACGACCAGCGGGTCATCGCCCGCGACCTGAGCGTCGAGATCCCCGACCGCTCCTTCACCGTGATCGTCGGCCCCAACGCGTGCGGCAAGTCCACCCTGCTGCGCGCCCTGTCACGGATGCTGAAGCCCACGCGGGGGCGGGTGCTGCTGGACGGGCAGGCCATCCACACGATGCCGGCGAAGAAGGTCGCCCGCACGCTCGGACTGCTGCCGCAGTCCTCCCTCGCGCCGGACGGCATCACCGTCGCCGACCTGGTCGCCCGGGGCCGCTACCCGCACCAGGGGCTGCTGCGCCAGTGGTCGCCCGAGGACGAGCGGATCGTCGAGGAGTCGATGGCCGCGACCGGCGTCGACGCTCTGGCCGGGCGGTACGTCGACGAGCTGTCCGGCGGTCAGCGCCAGCGGGTCTGGATCGCCATGGCACTGGCCCAGCAGACGCCGTTGCTGCTGCTCGACGAGCCGACGACCTTCCTCGACATCCAGCACCAGATCGACGTCCTCGACCTGTGCGCCGAACTCCACGAGAACCAGGGCCGCACGCTCGTCGCCGTGCTCCACGACCTCAATCACGCGGCCCGGTACGCCACCCATCTCATCGCCTGCCGGGACGGCGAGGTCGTCGCCGGGGGTCCGCCGCGCGAGGTCGTCACGGCCGCCATGGTCGAGCACGTCTTCGGGCTGCGCTGCCAGGTCATCGAGGACCCGGAGACGGGCACCCCGCTCGTCGTGCCGGCCGCCCGCCGGGCGCGGCCGGCGCTGAAAGTCTGAACCTGAGCCTGACCTTGAGATCCGAGAGGCGATGACTGGGCACATGCCTACCGGTCGGGCATATGTCGGGAATCTGCCCTCGGCGGGGCCTTCTACAGCAGCGACCGCAGGCGCAGCAGATCACGGAAACCCGCCTCCAGGCCCACCCGGCCCGAGGCCCAGGCCCGCGCGAAGTCCAGCCGGCCGTCGACCATCGCGACCAGGTCGTCGCCGGTCATCCGCAGCCGGATCTGCGCCTTGTCACGGGGAGCTCCCGGCGCCGTGCCGTCGACCTCGATCCGGCCGCCCGCCAGTCGGCCCGTGAACGTGGTGTCCAGGTCGGTGAGGTGGCAGCTCAGGGTGCGGTCGAGGGCGGAGGCCCCGCGCGCCGTACCGTTCGCGCGCGAAAGACTGTCCGAAAGCCTGCTCAGTGCCGTACGGCACTCCATGATCGTCGCCATCGCCGTCGACCGTACCCCAGCGTGTTCGCGGTAGCGTCGGGGCATGAGCGACGCGACCCCCGAAGCCCCGCGCACGGCGGAGCCCGCCGCCCCGGACCGGCCGGGTGACGCCCCGTACGAGGGCCCGCCCGAAGGTCCGCGTGAGGAGACCGGCGACCCGAACGAGGCCGCCGCGGCCGCGCCCCTCGGGGTCGTACGGACCCCCACCGGGCGGCCCGCCGTCGACACGCTGCTCGACCGGCTCGCCGCCGCGGACCACCTCACGGCGGACGGACACCTCGGCGTGTACGAGGATGTACACCGGGGCCTGCGTGCCGAGCTCACCGCGCTCGACACACCGCCGGCCCCCGCACCACCCCGTCCGTACGACAACAGGAGCTGAACCGAACGTGGCAGGACCGGCACGCCGCCGTCTCGACGCCGAGCTGGTACGGCGCAAACTCGCGCGCTCGCGCGAGCACGCCAGCCAGCTGATCGCCGCGGGCCGGGTGACCGTCGGCAAGACCGTCGCCACCAAGCCCGCCACCCAGGTCGAGACCGCGGCGGCCATCGTCGTCGCCGCCGACGACAGCGACCCCGACTACGTCTCGCGCGGCGGCCACAAGCTCGCCGGCGCCTTCGCCGCGTTCGTGCCCCAGGGGCTGCGCGTCGAAGGCCGGCGCGCCCTCGACGCCGGCGCGTCCACCGGCGGTTTCACCGACGTGCTGCTGCGCGCCGGCGCCGCCCACGTCGTCGCCGTCGACGTCGGCTACGGACAGCTCGCCTGGTCGCTGCAGAGCGACGAACGGGTCACCGTCAAGGACCGCACCAACGTCCGCGAGATGACCCTCGACGACATCGACGGCATCCCCGCCGACCTCGTCGTCGGCGACCTGTCCTTCATCCCGCTCGGGCTCGTCCTGCCCGCCCTCGTCTCCTGCACCGCCCCCGACGCCGACCTGGTCCTCATGGTCAAGCCGCAGTTCGAGGTCGGCAAGGAACGGCTCGGTACCGGCGGCGTCGTCCGCAGCACCGAGCTGCGCGCCGACGCCGTGAAGAACGTCGCCCGGCGGGCCGGCGAACTCGGGCTCGGCGTCCTCGGCGTCACCGCCAGCCCGTTGCCCGGCCCGTCCGGCAACGTCGAGTACTTTCTGTGGCTGCGGGCCGGGGGGCCCGCCCTCGATCCCGCGGACGTCGACCGCGCCGTGGCGGAAGGACCTCGTTGACCACACCCTCGAACACAGCGACCGGAAACACCCGCGATCCCCGTGGTGACCACCACGACCACGACCGGGACCGCGCACCCGCCCGTACCGTCTTCCTGCTCGCCCACACCGGCCGGCCCGCCGCCGTACGCAGCGCCGAACTCGTCGTCCTCGGCCTGCTGCGCTGCGGCATCGGCGTCCGCGTCCTCGAAGCCGAGGCCGCCGATCTGCCGCTGCCGCCCTCCGTCGAACGTGTGGCCGAAGGCTGCCCCGACCCCCTCGACGGCTGCGAACTCCTCGTCGTCCTCGGCGGCGACGGCACCCTCCTGCGCGGCGCCGAACTCTCCCGCGCCTCCGGCGTGCCGATGCTCGGCGTCAACCTGGGCCGCGTCGGCTTCCTCGCCGAAGCCGAACGCGACGACCTCGACAAGGTCGTCGACCGGGTCGTCACCCGCGCGTACGAGGTCGAGGAACGGATGACCCTCGACGTCGCCGTCTACCAGAACGGCGACGTCCTGCACCGCGACTGGGCGCTCAACGAGGCCGCCGTGCAGAAGGTGTCCCCGGAACGCATGCTGGAGGTCGTCCTCGCGATCGACGGCCGTCCCGTGACCGGCTTCGGCTGCGACGGGGTGATCTGCGCGACGCCGACCGGCTCCACCGCGTACGCCTTCTCCGCCGGCGGGCCGGTCATCTGGCCCGAGGTCGAAGCGCTCCTCATGGTGCCGATCGGCGCGCACGCCCTGTTCGCCAAGCCGCTCGTCACCACCCCCGACTCCGTCCTCGCCGTCGAGGTCGAACCGCACACCCCGCACGGCGTGCTCTGGTGCGACGGGCGCCGCACGGTCGAGCTCCCGGCCGGCGCGCGCGTCGAGGTCCGGCGCGGCGCCGTACCGGTCCGGCTCGCCCGGCTGCACCACGCGTCCTTCACGGACCGGCTGGTGGCGAAGTTCGCGCTGCCGGTGTCCGGGTGGAGGGGCGGGTCGCAGCGCTGAGCCGGACTTCTGGAGGGCGGTGCCGTGGCGGGCGCCGCCCTTTGGCGTTTTCGGGGGTGCGGGTCATGGGCCCCCGTCCGCCGGTGGGGGAGCCGAGGGGGCAGGTGCGGCCGTCAATCACGAGGGCGGTGGCCACTCCCTCGGGCCGTGCTTCCTGGCGTACGAGGAAGAGGGCGGGGTGGAGTGGCCTCGGCCGGTGCCGTGGGTGGTGCGGGCGGGGCTGCGTGGCATCGGGTGGGGAAAACCTCGTATGGTCATGGGCGTGCTGGAGGAGATGCGGATACGGTCACTCGGAGTCATCGACGACGCTGTCGTCGAGCTGTCGCCCGGTTTCACCGCGGTGACGGGCGAGACCGGTGCGGGCAAGACGATGGTCGTGACGAGTCTCGGGCTGTTGCTCGGCGGGCGCGCCGACCCCGCCCTGGTGCGGATCGGCGCCGGGGCCGCCGTGGTCGAGGGGCGCATCGCGCTGCCCCCGGGCGCGCAGGTCGCCGTGCGCGCCGAGGAGGCGGGGGCCGCGCTCGACGAGGGCGCGCTGCTGGTCACCCGTACCGTCTCCGCCGAGGGGCGTTCCCGCGCCCATCTCGGCGGCCGGAGCGTGCCCGTCGGGCTGCTGGCCGAACTCGCCGACGAACTCGTCGCCGTGCACGGCCAGACCGACCAGCAGGGCCTGCTCAAGCCGGCCCGGCAGCGGGGCGCGCTCGACCGGTACGCGGGCGAGGCGGTCGCCGGGCCGCTGGCCGTGTACGGGGCCGCGTACCGGCGGCTGCGGGCCGTCACCACCGAGCTGGAGGAGATCACCACCCGGGCCCGGGAGCGGGCGCAGGAGGCCGATCTGCTGCGCTTCGGGCTCGGTGAGATCGAGGCGGTGGAGCCGCGCGCCGGCGAGGACGTCGAACTGGCCGCCGAGGCCGAGCGGCTCGGCCACGCCGAGGCCCTGGCCTCCGCCGCCGCCCTCGCGCACGCGGCGCTCGCCGGGCAGCCCGAGGACCCGGAGGCCGTGGACGCCACGACGCTCGTCGCGGGCGCGGGCCGGGCCCTGGAGGCCGTACGGTCGCACGACCCGGCGCTCGACGCGCTCGCCGAACGGATGGGCGAGATCTCCATCCTGCTCTCCGACGTGGCCGGCGAACTCGCCGGATACGCCGACGACCTGGACGCCGACCCGCGGCGGCTCGCCGCCGTCGAGGAGCGGCGCGCGGCGCTCACCCAGCTCACCCGCAAGTACGGCGAGGACGTCGCCGCCGTCCTCGCCTGGGCGGAGCGGAGCGGCGCCCGGCTCGCCGAGCTCGACGGCGACGACGAGCGGATCGACGAACTGACCGCCGAACGCGACCGGCTGCGCGACGAGCTGTCGGTGCTCGCCCAGCGCCTCACCGACGCGCGGACCGAGGCGGCCGACCGGTTCGCCGGAGCCGTCACCGCCGAGCTGGCCTCGCTCGCCATGCCGCACGCCCGGGTCTCGTTCGCCCTCGGGCAGACCGAGGACCCCGAGGGCGTCGAGGTCGGCGGCCGCCGGGTCGCCTACGGGCCGGCCGGCGCCGACGAGGTCGAACTGCTTCTCGCGCCGCACCCCGGTGCCCCGCCGCGGCCGATCGCCAAGGGCGCCTCGGGCGGCGAGCTGTCCCGGGTGATGCTGGCGGTCGAGGTCGTCTTCGCCGGTACGGACCCGGTGCCCACGTACCTGTTCGACGAGGTCGACGCGGGCGTCGGCGGCAAGGCGGCGGTCGAGATCGGCCGCCGGCTCGCCAAGCTGGCGAAGACCGCGCAGGTCGTCGTCGTCACCCACCTCCCGCAGGTGGCGGCCTTCGCCGACCGTCAGCTGCTCGTCGAGAAGACCAACGACGGTTCCGTCACCCGCTCCGGTGTCACCGTCCTGGAAGGCGAGGACCGGGTGCGCGAGCTGTCCCGGATGCTCGCCGGGCAGGAGGACTCGGAGACCGCGCGGGCGCACGCCGAGGAACTGCTCGCCACGGCGCGGACGGCGGGCGCCTGATGCGACTGCCGTACCGAGCCGGGCGGGCCGTCCGGTTCGCCGCCGCGTTCGCCGCGACCCGTGCCGCGCACCGGGCGATGAGCCCCCGGCCGCCCGGCGATCCGGCGAGCTGGGAGCACACCAACCACGCCGGCCGCACCGTCTCCGCGCTGGCCGGCGCCGCCGCGGCCGGCGGTACGGCCCTCGCCGCCCTGCCGGTGGTGCCCGCCGTGGTCGCCACCGCCGCCGGGGCCGTCTGCGGGCGGTACGACGATCTGCGCGGGGACGAACGGCGCGGGTTCCGGGCGCATCTGACGGCGCTGCGGGGCGGCGAGGTGACCAGCGGGGCCGTCAAGCTGATCGGCGTCGCCACCGCCGGGCTGGTGGCCGGGGCGCTGCTGAAGGAGCGGCCCGTCGACAAGATCCTCGCCGGGGTCGTCGTCGCGGGCACCGCGCACCTGGTCAACCTGGTCGACGTCCGGCCAGGGCGGGCCGGCCTGCTGGTCCTGGGTCTCGGTGCGCCGGGGCTGCTGCGCGGCTCGCTCGCCGCCGCGCCGATGGGCGCCGCGGCCGCGGTCCTCGCCGACGACCTGGGCGAACGCGGCATGCTCGGGGACATGGGGGCGCACGCGCTCGGGGCCGCCCTGGGCAGCGCGATCGCCGCCGCCAACGGGCGGTTCGGGCTCGCCGCCCACGCGGCCGGGCTGGTCGCGGCCGCGGCGTACGGCGACCGGATCAGCGAGGTCGCACGCACGCTCGACTTCACTCGTGTGAGTGAATCCGAGGCCTGAGTTACGGCGGCGGACCCGGCCAGGCAGCCTCTTCGGTGCCGGAACGCGCGTACGGACTGGCATCCTTGGGCGCGTGACTCAGCTCCGTACGGTCCAAGTGCTGGGCGGCGGCAGCGCGGGAAGCGGCGCGCACGTCAGATCACTCGCCTCGGGGCTGGTGGCGCGAGGTGTGCGGGTGACCGTGTGCGCGCCGCCCGGGCTCGACCATGCCTACGACTTCCTGGGCGCCGGCGCGGACGTCGTCCCGGTGCCGAGCGTCGCCGCGCTGCGCAACGCGTGCATCGGCGCCGACGTCGTCCACGCGCACGGCCTCAACGCCTCGGTACGGGCCGCGCTCGCGCTGTCCGGCACCCCCGAGCCCGCCACCCCGCTCGTGACCACCTGGCACACCCGCGGTCACGCCGAGGGCGCCCGCGCCGGGCTCGTACGGATGCTGGAACGGCGGACCGTACGGGCGGCGGCCGTCGTGCTCGGCACCTCCTCCGAGCTCGTCGACCGGGCCCGGCGGCGCGGCGCCCGGGACGCCCGGCTCGCGCCCGTGACCATACCTGCCGCACACGCCCCGGTCTGTCTGCACGACGGCAAGGCGCGGGCCGAACTCGGCGCCGTGGACCGGCCGTTGCTGATGGCCGTCGGCGCGCTGCGGCCCGGGCGCGGCTATCGGACACTGCTCGACGCGGCCCGGGTCTGGCGCGATCTCGACCCGCAGCCGCTGCTCGTCATCGCGGGGGAGGGGCCCGAACGGGCCGGACTGCAGCGGCGGATCGAGACGGAGGGCCTCGCCGTGCGGCTCCTCGGCCGCCGCACCGACATCGCCGAACTCCTCGCCGCCGCCGACGTCGCCGTCCTTCCGTCCCGGTGGGAGGCCCGCTCGATGCTGGCCCAGGAGGCGCTGCGGCTCGGCGTGCCGCTCGTCGCCACGGCCGTCGGCGGCGTGCCCGAACTGGTCGGCGACGCGGCCGAGTTGGTCCCGTACGGCGACGCCGCCGCGCTCGCCGGCACCGTCCGCGGCCTCCTCGACGACACCGACCGGCGCCTCGACCTGGCGGCGGCGGGACGGGTGCAGGCGCGCGGCTGGCCGACGGAGGACGAGACGATCGCGCACGTCCTGAGCGTGTACGACGAGCTCACCGGCCGCTGAGACGGGCGCGAATGAGACGGACGCGAACTCGGGCCTGGGGCCGCCGGGTTCGCGCCCGCCTCAGGCGGCCCGCAGGAGCCGTTCCGTCCGTTCGAGGTAGCCGTGCAGCGCCTCGCGGGAGCGCTGGAGCGTGTCGATGGACTGGTCGATGCCGTCCAGCCGGGTGCGCAGGAAGTCGAGCAGCTCGTCGCAGGGCGCCAGATCGGGGCCCGTGCCCGTCGCGCACGGCAGCAGATAGGCGATGTCCTCGGTCGACAGGCCGGCCGCGAGCAGCCGCCTGATCCGGCGCACGGTCGCCACGGCGTCCTCCCCGTAGGCGCGGTACCCGGAGGGCGCGCGCTCCGGGTGCAGCAGGCCCTGGGCCTCGTAGTAGCGCAGCTGGTGCGTGCGCACGCCGGTCCGCCGGCTCAACTCCCCGATCCGCATGGCCGTTTCCCCTCGTCCCCGGATTCTCCGCTTGACCTTCATACCGGTGTGAACGTTCAGGATCGTGCCACGGCCCCTTCGGGCGACCACCCTTTTTCGGAAGGAGCTGACCCATGCCCCAGCACGACACCACCCCCGTTCCCGTCACGGTCCTCGGCCTCGGCCTGATGGGCCGGGCCCTGGCCGCGGCGCTCCTGGCCGCCGGGCATCCCGTGACCGTGTGGAACCGCACGCCGGCCAAGGCGGCGGAACTCGCCGGGCGGGGCGCCGTCGCCGCCGCATCGGTGACCGAGGCCGTCGCGGCGAGCGGGCTCGTGATCGTCTGCGTCTCGGACTACGCGGCCGTCCGCACCCTCCTCGGTCCCGCCGCCCCGGCCCTGGCGGGCCGCACCCTGGTCAACCTCACCTCGGGCACCTCGGAGGAGGCCCGCGAGACCGCCGCGTGGGCGGCGGAGCGGGGCGCCGCCGCGTATCTGGACGGGGCGATCCTGACCGTTCCGCAGGGCATCGGCACCGCGGACGCGGCGCTCCTGTTCAGCGGGCCGCGCGCATCGTTCGACACGTACGGGCCGGCGCTGCGCGCGCTCGGCGGGGGAGCCGAGCACCTCGGGGCGGACCACGGCCTGGCGGCCCTGTACGACGTCGCCATGCTCGGCCTCATGTGGAGCGTCCTCAACGGCTTCCTCCAGGGGGCCGCCCTGCTCGGCGCCGCGGGGGTGGACGCCGCCGCGTTCGAGAAGGTCGCCGGGCCGGGCGTGGGCACCGTCGCCGGCTGGCTGGCCGGGTACGCGCGGCAGATCGACGAGGGCGCCTTCCCGGGCGACGACGCCGGCCTCGACACGCACGTCGCCGCCATGGACCACCTCGTCCACGAGAGCGAGGCCCTCGGCGTCAGCACCGAACTGCCGCGCCTCGTCCGGGAGACGGCGGCGCGGGCGATGGCGGACGGGCGGGGCGGCGAGGGCTACGCGACGCTGATCCGGTACTTCCGCAGGCCGTGAACCGCCGCGCGGACGCCCGGCCGGCCCCGGCCCGTCAGCCGGTGTGCCGCCGGGCCCGCAGCGCCAGGCTCAGGGCCAGGACGGTCTGCGGGTCGTCGAGGTCGGTGCCGAGGAGTTCGGAGATGCGAGCCAGCCGGTTGTAGAGGGTCTGGCGGTTGAGATGCAGCTCGCGGGCGGTCTCGGCCTTGCGGCCCGCGTGCGCGAGATACGTCTCCAGGGTGGGCAGCAGCGGCGGCCGCGAGGTGCGGTCGTGATCGCGCAGCGGGCCGATCGCGCGGTCCACGAAGGCCGCGAGGTCCGGATGGTCCCGCAGCCGCCACAGCAGCAGGTCCGTGTCCAGGCGCCGGGCGTCGTACCACGGCTGGTCCGACAGGCCCTGGGCCGCCGTCGCCGTCTCGGCCGCGTGCCGCAGCCCCGCCGAGGCCGCCGCCCAGCCGCCCGCGACCCCCACCACCACGACCGGCGGATGGACGCCCGCGCGCTCCAGACCGGCCCGCTCGACCCCGGCCCGCAGCGCCGCCGCGACCCGATCCGCGACCGCCGTACGCTCCGACTCCGCGCGCAGCCCGAGCAGCAGCGGCACCCGGCCCTCCACCGGACGCACCCCGAGCAGCACCGGCACCCCGATGGTCCCGAGCTCCTCCAGGACGGCGCGGGCCAGCAGCGCCCAGTTGCCCGACGCGGACAACTCCGAGGCCAGCCGCATCACGACCGGCAGGAGCGGGCCGTCGCCCGGCCGGAAACCCAGTACCCGGGCCTGGGCGGGGGCGTCCTCGGCCGACACCCGGCCCTCGGCGAGGTCGGTCAGGAAGTCGCCCCGGCCGCGCGCGGCCAGCTCCTCCTCCTGCCGGGCCTGCATGAGGACGACGGCGATCAGCCCGGCGGCCCGCTCGGCCGCCATCCGGTGCACCGGCGTCATGGGGGAGGAGACGGCGAGCAGCACCAGCCGGGCGCGTACGGACGAGGTCCCCGGCCCGCCGCCCGGCACGTCCACGAGGACCGCGCCCGTCGGCGGCCCGGACTCGCGCGCCGCCCGCTGCCCGCGCAGCCCCTCCCACACCTGGAGCGGGTCGGCGGGCGCGGACCCGGTGCCCGCCGCGTACAGCAGCTGGCCGTCCGGGGTCTCCAGGAACACCGGGTTGAGCGAGAAGTCCGCGAGGATGCGCAGCACCTGCGGGATCCCGCCGCCGCCGAGCAGCGCCTCGGTGCAGGTGCGGTGGACCTCGCCGGCCCGGCGCAGCAGGGCGTAGTGGCCGTTGACGATCTCGGTGTGGATCTCCTCCGTCACGGCGACGAAGGCGACCTCGCGGTGCAGCTGGACGAGGGGCAGCCCGGCCGTCCTGGCCGCCTCGACGACGGTGGCCGGCAGCCGGCTGAACCGCGAGCCCAGTTCCACCACGAGCGCGGCGATGCCCCGATCGGCGAGCCGCCGGACGAACGCCCGCTGCTCGGCCGGCCGGGTACCGAGCCCGAGGCCGGTGGTGAGCAGCAGTTCCCCGCCCTTGAGCAGCGAGGCGATGTTCGACGTCTCGCCCGCGTGCACCCAGCGCACCGTACGGTGCAGTCGGTCGGCGCCCGCCACGACCTCCGGAAGACCGCCGCGCAGCCCCGGAAGTTCCAGCGCCCGCTGCACGGTGATCCCGCCCTGACTCTCCATGGAGCCGGACGCTACCCGGGGTTCCCCGCCGCGTCACGTCTCGGATGTGTCTCGACATGCGCAGGTCAGAAGCAGGTCAGGGGTGGTTCCGGCCTCTGTCGGCTGTGTGTCAGGCCCGGAACAGGCCCGGGTCGGGGGCCGGCGCGATGTTGTGGTTGAAGCGGAAGACGTTGTCGGGGTCGTACAGGGCCTTCACCCGGGCCAGCCGCCGGTGGTTGTCCTCGCCGAAGCCCCGGACCACCCGCTGCTCGCCCTCGGTGCCGATGAAGTTCAGATAGACGGCGCCGGTCGACCACGGCCGCACGGCGGCGCGGACGTCCTTCACCCACTGGATCCCTCGCTCGTCGTCGGCCGCATCGGCCCACACCCCGAACGGGTGGACCGCCCAGGCCGCCGACCGCCAGCCGATCGGCGATCCGGCCGGGTCGTCGGCCATCCGCCCGCCCATCGGGAACAGCACGTGCTGGGTGCCCGAGGGCACGATCATCCCGGCCGACTGGGCGCAGAACGCGTCCACGGCGGCGTCCGGGAACTCCGCCAGATACTCGGCCGACCAGTAGTTCCGCATCCCGGGCGGGTCGTCCAGCATGCACTGGAAGTCGGCGTACGGGACGGCCATGGCCACCTCCACCGACGGCCCGAGGGCGAACAGCGGCGCGGCGAACGCGCGGGCGTCGGCGGCCGGGCCCGCCCAGGTCACCAGGGTGGCGCAGACCAGCGTGCCCTGGATCTCCTCGGGCACGAACGGCTCGGGCGGCGCGACGAGGTAGATCCCGCCGCCGCCGGCCTCGCCGGGCGCGTCCGCGAGCAGGTCCCGGTACGCCCGGAGGACCTCGGGGCCCTTCTCCGGCGGGAAGAACAGCAGCACGAAGCCGAACTCCGGCAGCGGATGCACCCGCAGGGTCATCGAGGTGACGACCCCGAAGTTCCCGCCGCCTCCGTGCAGCGCCCAGAACAGTTCGGGGTTCTCGGTGGCGTCCGCGTGCACATGCCCGCCCTCGGCCGTCACCAGCTCCACGGCCAGCAGGTTGTCGCAGGCCAGCCCGTACTTCCGCTCCAGCCAGCCGGATCCGCCGCCCAGGACGAACCCGCCGGCCCCGGTGGTGGACGCCCGCCCGCCGGTCACGGCCACGTGGAACGGTTCGCAGGCCCGGTCCAGATCGCCGATCGTGGCCCCGCCCGCGATCCGTACCGTCATGTGCTCGGGGTCCGCGACCACCTGGCGCATCCGCCGCAGATCCACCACCAGCGCGCCGTCGCCGAGGGCCGTACCGGCCACGCTGTGTCCGCCGCCGCGCACCGCGATCGGCAGACCGGCCTCCCGGCCGAAGACCACCGCGTTGGCGACGTCCTCCGGCGTCTCGCACTGGGCGATGACCGCCGGCTGCCGGTCGACCATCGCGTTGAAGACGATCCGGGCCTCGTCGTAGCCCGGATCGCCCGGTACACGCACCTGCCCGGCGAGGTCCTCGCGCAGGGCGTCGAGAGCGACGGCGGAAGCACTGGTCCGGGGAGCCATGGGATGCCCCCCTTTCGTACGGGGGGACAGGACCCTTTCATCGTAGATCCGGCCCCCGCGCGCCGCGTGTCGAACGGCCGTCAGCCGCCGTACGCGCCCGAGGCGGTCAGCCGCAGGGCCGTGTCGATCAACGGGACGTGGCTGAACGCCTGGGGGAAGTTGCCCACCTGGCGCTGGAGCCGGGCGTCCCATTCCTCGGCGAGCAGGCCCAGGTCGTTGCGGAGCGACAGCAGCCGCTCGAAGAGCTTGCGGGCCTCGTCGACCCGGCCGATCATCGCCAGGTCGTCGGCCAGCCAGAACGAGCAGGCCAGGAACGCGCCCTCGTCGCCCTCCAGACCGTCCACGCCCGCCT
Organism: Streptomyces laurentii; assembly: GCF_040635425.1. NCBI lineage: Bacteria > Bacillati > Actinomycetota > Actinomycetes > Kitasatosporales > Streptomycetaceae > Streptomyces > Streptomyces laurentii. The sequence continues at coordinate 19,522 of NZ_JBEYHT010000053.1, forward strand.
CCTCGCCGGCGGTCGGGTAGCGCAGGACGAAGCCGTCCTCCGTGGCCAGCTCGCGCTGGATCGCCTCGATCGTGCCGATGACCCGCTTGTCGTCCGGCGGCAGGAAGCCCATCTGCGGGATCAGCAGCAGCGAGGCGTCCAGCTCCCGCGAGCCGTACGACTGGGTGAAGGTGTTGCGTTCCGGGTCGTAGCCCTTCTCGCACACGTCCCGGTGGATCTCGTCGCGCAGCGCGCGCCAGCGCTCCAGCGGGCCGTCGGCGTCGCCGGACTCGATCAGCTTGATCGTGCGGTCGACCGCCACCCAGGCCATGACCTTGGAGTGGGTGAAGTGGCGGCGCGGGCCGCGGACCTCCCAGATGCCCTCGTCGGGCTCGTTCCAGTGGGTCTCCAGGTACTGGATCAGCTTGATCTGGAGGAGGGAGGCGTAGTCGTTGCGGGACAGGCCGGTCATATGCGCCAGGTGGAGGGCCTCGGTGACCTCGCCGTACACGTCGAGCTGGAGCTGGCCCGCCGCGCCGTTGCCGATCCGGACGGGGCCGGAGTTCTCGTAGCCCGGCAGCCAGTCCAGCTCCGCCTCGCCGAGCTCGCGCTCGCCGGCGATGCCGTACATGATCTGGAGGTTCTCCGGGTCGCCCGCGACCGCGCGCAGCAGCCAGTCCCGCCAGGCGCGGGCCTCCTCGCGGTAGCCGGTGCGCAGCATGGAGGAGAGGGTGATCGCCGCGTCCCGCAGCCAGGTGTAGCGGTAGTCCCAGTTGCGGACGCCGCCGATCTCCTCGGGCAGGGAGGTGGTCGGCGCGGCGACGATGCCGCCGGTCGGCGCGTACGTGAGCGCCTTCAGGGTGATCAGCGAGCGGACCACCGCCTCCCGGTAGGGGCCGTGGTACGTGCAGTGCTCGACCCACTCGCGCCAGAACTCGGCCGTCGCCTCCAGCGAGCCCTCCGGGTCCGGCAGCGCCGGCGGCTCCTTGTGGGAGGGCTGCCAGGAGAGCGTGAAGGCGACCTTCTCGCCCGGGGTGACGGTGAAGTCGGAGTACGTGGTGAGGTCGCGGCCGTGCGTCTCGGCGGCCGTGTCGAACCAGACCGAGTCCGGGCCGGCGACGGCCACCGTGCGGTCGCCGACCTTGTGCACCCACGGCACCACCCGGCCGTAGCTGAACCGCATCCGCAGGCTGGAGCGCACCGCCACCCGGCCGCTGATCCCCTCGACGATCCGGATCAGCTGCGGGGTGTCCTCGCGAGGGGGCATGAAGTCGGTCACCCGGATGGTGCCGCGCGGGGTGTCCCACTCGGATTCCAGGATGAGCGAGTCGCCCAGATAGCGGCGGCGGTCGGCGGAGGCCGCGGGTGTCCCCTCGGTACCGGCCGGCCCGATCCGCCAGAGCCCGTGTTCCTCGGTGCCGAGCAGCCCGGCGAACACGGCGTGCGAATCGAAGCGGGGCAGGCAGAGCCAGTCGACACTGCCGTCCCGGCAGACCAGGGCGGCGGTCTGCATGTCTCCGATGAGTGCGTAATCCTCGATGCGCCCGGCCACGTGCTTTCACTCCAGACAGAACGGCCACGTCCGCCACCCCGCGCAGCGGGGCGCCGACGACAGGTCAGACGGCAGGTCAGCGGTCAAGGGACCGTTGACGGGGTCTTGATTACCAGATTGGGGGCACCGCCCAGGCGACGTTCCAGGAAAGGAGACGGGGCGACGCGCTGCCCGGCAGGCCCGGCGGTGCGTTTCCGAGCAGGATATGGCGGGTCCGGCGACCGGCGGGGCCGGGCGGACAGGGTGCCGGGGCGATCGGCGGGACTGCTCCGATCGGGTGAACGGTCTTGACTGTGGGCGCCGGACGGGGGCGGGCGGGCGACGCGCGACGCGCGCTCCCGCCTCCGGCCGGCGGGCCCGGCCGTCCCGGACCGCGCCCGCGAGGGTCCCGTACGGCATCCGTCCTGTCTCCGCGTCACGATCGGCATCGCGCCGGTTCCACTCCCTTCCCTCGGTCGCCGCGCCGTCCGGACCACGCTCTTCCGGCGCCCGGACCACGCGCTTCACGCGCGCGTACGGTGTGCTTCCCGTGCCCGTTCCGCGCCGCTTCCGTCCTCCGCGCGCCGGCGCGTCGCGGACCGTGCGCGCCCGACTCCCCCGTGTGGCCGGAAGCGGTCTCCCGATGTCGCTGATACCCTGGTACCCCGTGGACCGGTGGGAAACGGCAACAGCCGAGGACACCGAAACCGCAGCGACGGCGACCCCCGATTCTTCCGGAGGCAACGCCGGTACGCACCTCCAGAACGCGACCCACGGGAGCCCCCTCTTGGCGATGCCGCCCAAAAACACGACGACCAAGCACATCTTCGTCACCGGGGGTGTCGCCTCCTCCCTCGGCAAGGGCCTGACCGCCTCCAGCCTGGGCGCGCTTCTCAAGGCCCGGGGCCTGCGGGTCACGATGCAGAAGCTCGACCCCTACCTGAACGTCGACCCGGGCACGATGAACCCCTTCCAGCACGGTGAGGTGTTCGTCACCAACGACGGCGCCGAGACCGACCTGGACATCGGCCACTACGAGCGCTTCCTCGACGTCGACCTCGACGGCTCGGCCAACGTCACCACCGGCCAGGTCTACTCGCAGGTCATCGCCAAGGAGCGGCGCGGCGAGTACCTCGGTGACACCGTGCAGGTCATCCCGCACATCACCAACGAGATCAAGTCCCGCATCCGCCGCATGGCGACCGACGACGTCGACGTCGTCATCACCGAGGTCGGCGGCACGGTCGGCGACATCGAGTCGCTGCCGTTCCTGGAGACCGTCCGTCAGGTCCGCCACGAGGTCGGCCGCGACAACGTCTTCGTCGTGCACATCTCGCTGCTGCCCTACATCGGCCCCTCCGGCGAGCTGAAGACCAAGCCGACCCAGCACTCGGTCGCCGCCCTGCGCAACATCGGCATCCAGCCGGACGCCATCGTGCTGCGCGCCGACCGCGAGGTCCCCACCGCCATCAAGCGCAAGATCTCGCTGATGTGCGACGTCGACGAGGCCGCGGTCGTCGCCGCGATCGACGCCCCGTCGATCTACGACATCCCGAAGGTGCTGCACACCGAGGGCCTGGACGCCTACGTCGTCCGCAAGCTCGACCTGCCGTTCCGCGACGTGGACTGGACCGTCTGGGAGGACCTCCTGGACCGCGTCCACAACCCGGAGCACGAGGTCACCGTCGCGCTCGTCGGCAAGTACATCGACCTGCCCGACGCCTACCTGTCGGTCACCGAGGCCATGCGCGCCGGCGGCTTCGCCAACCGCGCCCGGGTCAAGGTCAAGTGGGTCCCCTCCGACGAGTGCAAGACCCAGGCCGGCGCCGAGAAGCACCTCGGCGACGTCGACGGCATCCTGATCCCCGGCGGCTTCGGCGACCGCGGTGTGGCCGGCAAGGTCGGCGCGATCCGCTACGCCCGCGAGAACAAGGTCCCGCTGCTCGGCATCTGCCTGGGCCTCCAGTGCATCGTGATCGAGGCCGCGCGCAACCTGGCCGACATCCCCGAGGCCAACTCCACCGAGTTCGACCCGGCCACCGCGCACCCCGTCGTCTCGACGATGGAGGAGCAGCTGGCGTACGTCGAGGGCGCGGGCGACCTGGGCGGCACCATGCGTCTCGGTCTCTACCCGGCGAAGCTCGCCGAGGGCTCCGTCGTGCGCGAGGCCTACGCCGACGAGCCGTACGTCGAGGAGCGCCACCGTCACCGCTACGAGGTGAACAACGCGTACCGCGCGGAGCTGGAGAAGAAGGCCGGTCTGGTCTTCTCCGGCACCTCCCCGGACAACAAGCTCGTCGAGTTCGTCGAGTACCCGCGCGACATCCACCCCTACCTGGTCGCCACCCAGGCGCACCCGGAGCTCAAGTCCCGCCCGACCCGCCCCCACCCGCTGTTCGCGGGCCTGGTGAAGGCGGCCGTCGAGCGCAAGACGGGGAAGCCGGCCAAGTAAGCGCCGGGCGTTACCGTTGCCGGGGTGCGGGTCCCTTTCCGGGGGTCCGCGCCCCGGCTTTCGTCTGCGGCCACGCGTGCGGCTCCCGTACGCGGGCCGCGCATGTCACGCGGACATCTGGAAGGACTACCGATGCAGGTGCAGGACACCCCGGAGGAGTGGCGGATCACCGCCACCGCCACCCCGTTCACCGGAAACAAGACGAGTGTCCGCACGGACGACGTGGTCATGCCGGACGGCAGGGTCGCCCGCCGCGACTACCAGGTGCACCCCGGTTCGGTCGCGGTCCTCGCCCTCGACGAGCAGGACCGGGTCCTGCTGCTCAAGCAGTACCGGCACCCGGTGCGGCAGAAGCTGTGGGAGATCCCGGCCGGCCTGCTCGACGTGCCCGGCGAGAACCCGCTGCACGCCGCGCAGCGCGAGCTGTACGAGGAGGCGCACGTCAAGGCCGAGGACTGGCGGGTCCTCACCGACGTCTACACCACCCCGGGCGGCTGCGACGAGGCCGTGCGGATCTTCCTGGCCCGCGGCCTGTCCGAGGCGGACGGCGAGCGCTTCGAGGTCTCCGAGGAGGAGGCCGACATGGAGTACGCGCGCGTGCCGCTCGCCGAGCTGGTGCGCGGTGTGCTCGCCGGCGAGCTGCACAACAACTGCCTGGTCGTCGGTGTCCTCTCGCTGGCGGCGGCCCGCGCGGCCGACGCTCTCGACACCCTGCGCCCGGCGGACGCGCCCTGGCCGGCCCGGCCCTTCGAGGCGTAGCGAGGCCCCTGGTGAACGGCCTGTCCAGGGACCGGCGGCGAGGTTTTCCGCGTTCCCTGTCCCTGGACGCGGTGGACCACGGCGGACAGGCCGGTCCGCTGCTCAAGCTCCCCGGCAGGACGGGGGAGGTCAGGCGGCCTGGCCGGCGGTGCGGCGGACGTCCCGGGCGGCGAGGGCGATCATGACGGCGGGGACGAGGATGTCGGCCGCGAGGATGCCGCCGGTGTTCCCGGCGGCGTGGTCGCCGTGGGCGAACCACTGGTGGACGTGGCCGATCGCGGCTCCCCACAGGAACGCGGCGGCCGCCAGCCCGCTGGTAAGACGCTCGCGGGGCGAGGCGGACGCACCGCGGAAACCCAGCACGGCGAGGCCGAGGTTGGTGAAGGCGATCTCGAACTGGAACGGCGAGTGGGCGAAGCCGATGGCGTCGGCCATGCCCTCGGGGTCCGCCAGGAACGAGACGGTGATCCACAGGCTTCCGACACCAAGGGCGCCCACGGCCCACCAGCGCTGCCAGATCTCGGCCGCCGGCCGGCCCGGGCCGCGACGGCGGCAGCTCAGCATCGCTCCGAGAGCGGGCACGATCATGAAGAGCAGTGGGAAGGTGGTCTGAACGGCATAGGGGAAGTTGCCCATGAGCTGAGTGTGCGTCGCGTCCCCGCTCGCCGAGAGTCCAGAGAGGCCAGAGGGCCCAGAGGGTTCAGAGAGGCCAAGCCGTGCGACGCGGCTCCGGCCCCGGCCCCGCGCCGTCCCCGGCCCCGGGTGACGCCGTTGCCCTCCGTCCGGCCCTGTCCGTACGGCCGTACGGGGCGGCCCTTCACCCTGTACCAGTCTGACAATCTGCTGATCCGATTGAGGGATCCACCCGCCGCGCTCCGCCCGGTCCACCACCCGGGCTGAACTACGCTCGGGATCGCCCGTGCGGAGCCCCCGCGGGCAGTCGTGCGCAGGTGGACGGGAGCGTGGCCCGTGACGGATCAAGCGGTTGGGGGTCCCCCCGGACGAAGTCCGGGGGAGGTCGGCGCTGCCCGGTTCTACGGCCGCCAGCGCGAGCTCAAGGCGCTGCGGGCGGACATCGAACGCACCGGACTCGACACCCTCACCGGCCGCAAGGCCCCGCGCGCCCGCGTCCTGCTCATCGCCGGCAAGCCCGGCTCCGGCCGGAGCGCGCTCGCCGCGGAACTGGCGGACTCGCTCGCCGCCACGTACCCGGACGGAGTGTTCCGGGCCCGGCTCACCGAACCCGGCGGGGACCCGGTGCCCACCGCCCGGGCCGCCCGGGAACTGCTCGCCGCGCTCAACGTCGCCGAGCCGCCCGGCGCCGCCGAGGAGGAACTGACCGCCCTGGTCCGGGAGGCCTTCGCCGGCCGCCGGGCGCTGCTCCTGCTCGACGACGCCGTCGACGCCGAACAGGTCGACCCGCTGCTCCCGGACAATCCCGACGTCCTCGTCATCGGCGTGGCCCGCGGCCCGCTCACCGGCATCCCGGACGTCCGGCCCTGCACCCTGGGCGGCCTCGACTCCAAGTCGGCCATCGAACTGCTCACCTCGTACACCGGCAGCGTCCGGGTCACCGTCGACCCGCAAGCCGCCGAGAGCCTGGCCGAGGAGTGCGGCGGGCTGCCCGGCGCGCTCGTGCTGGCCGGCGGCTGGCTCGCCACCCGCCCCCGGGCGTCCGTCGCGGACCTCGCCAAGCGGCTGCGCGCCCAGACCGGCGACCCGGTGGTCCGTACCTTCGCCCTGCTCCACGACGTGCTGCCGCAGCCCGCCGCCCGGATACTGCGACACCTGAGCCTCGCCCCGCTCGGCCGGGTCGACGCCCACACCGCCTCCGCCCTGGCCGGCTGCTCCGTCTCCGCCGCCACGACCACCCTCGCCGACTTCGCCGCGCTCGGGCTCGTCCAGGAGACCCCGGAGGGGGACGGGCAGTACGACGTCCCCGGCTATCTGATGCCGCTGCTCCGCTCCGGGCTCGAAGAGCACGACCGGCCCGCCGAGGTGCAGCTCGCCCGGGCCCGGATGCTGGAGCGGACCGTCCGCCTCCTCCAGTCCAGCCGCGCGGTCACCGAACCCGAGGAGTCCCCGTCCCGCCGCAAGCTCGAAGGGCTGCCCCGCGCGCTGCGTTTCTCGAACGTGATCGAGGCAGCCGCGTGGCTGGAGAGCCGTCGTCCGATGCTGCTCGCGGCGGCCCGGCTGGCCGTCGCCGACGGGGAGTTCGACACGCTGGCACGCCGTCTGATCGCGGCTCTGGTACGGGCGTTGGCCGCGCACCGGGGCGCGGAGGCCGCCGCCCCCGACCTGTACGGGCTGCACCGCCTGGTCCTGGACGTGGCCGAGCGGCGTGAGCTGCACCGCGAGCGCGCCGCGGCCCTGCTGAACCTGGCCGACCTCGACGCCCGGACCGGGCGCACGCGGGAGGCTCTGCTGCGATATCGGTTGGCTTTGGACGTGGGCAGGGTGGCAAATGATCCGTACGCGACCGGTCGGGCGATGGAATCCGTAGGCGGCACGTACCAGGAGCTGGGAGACTGGCAGCGGGCCGGCGACTGGTACGGGCGTGCGCTGGCCCAGCGGCTGGCCCGGGACGAGCGGGCCGACCAGGCCCGGCTCTACGGCCGGATCGGCGCCGTCCAGACGTACGCGGGCCGCTACGGGGAGGCGCTGCGCAACTGGCGGGCGGCTGCCGCGGGCTACCGCCGGCTGGCCGATCTCCCGGGCTACGCACGGGCGTTGAGCGAGGCGGCCCGGGTCCAGGAGTACGCGGGCCGGCCCGAGGAAAGCCTGCGGACCTGCGAGGAAGCGGTCGACTGGGCCCGCCGGGCGGGGGACGCGCGGCTCCAGGCGGCGCTGCGGCTCCGGCTGGCGGACACGCTGGACCGCCTCGGCGACCCGGCGGCGGCCGGTCTGCACCGGTCCGCGGCCGACCGACTCCTTGGAATCAAAGGTTCCGCCTACGAAATCCGTAGTACTTCTGAAGAAGATTAGTACTTTGAAAGGCTAGACAGGTGGAACTCCTTCATTAGACTGGGTGCGTCGCGTTGAGGCGCGGTCTGTCCCGGTGTGCCGTGTTGCCTCCGGGTATGTATGGCTGTGTCTGCGGTCCGTACGGGCCGCGGGCAACGCACCCCCACGCAGTACCCCCCTGTTTATTCCCCTGATTCAAGGACCGTGATCGACGATGAAGGTCGGCATCCCCCGCGAGGTCAAGAACAACGAGTTCCGTGTGGCCATCACCCCGGCCGGCGTCCACGAGCTCGTCCGCAACGGCCACCAGGTCTTCGTCGAGCAGAACGCCGGTGTCGGCTCCTCCATCACGGACGAGGAGTACGTCTCGGCCGGTGCCGAGATCCTCGCCACCGCCGACGAGGTCTGGGCCACCGCCGACCTGCTCCTCAAGGTCAAGGAGCCGATCGCCTCGGAGTACCACCGTCTCCGCAAGGACCAGACGCTCTTCACCTACCTGCACCTGGCCGCCTCCAAGGAGTGCACGGACGCCCTCCTCGAGTCCGGCACCACCTCCATCGCGTACGAGACCGTGGAGACCGCGGGTCGCGCGCTCCCGCTGCTCGCCCCGATGTCCGAGGTCGCGGGCCGCCTGGCCCCGCAGGTCGGCGCCTACCACCTGATGCGTCCGGCCGGCGGCCGCGGCGTGCTCCCCGGCGGCGTCTCCGGCACCCACGCCGGCAAGGCCGTCGTCATCGGTGGCGGTGTCTCCGGCTGGAACGCCACCCAGATCGCCGTCGGCATGGGCTTCCACGTGACCCTGCTCGACAAGGACATCAACAAGCTCCGCGAGGCCGACAAGATCTTCGGCTCCAAGGTGCAGACGATGGTCTCCAACGCCTACGAGCTGGAGAAGGCCGTCGTCGAGGCCGACCTCGTCATCGGTGCCGTCCTCATCCCGGGCGCCAAGGCCCCGAAGCTGGTCACCAACGAGCTCGTCGCCAAGATGAAGCCCGGAAGTGTCCTTGTCGACATCGCGATCGACCAGGGCGGCTGCTTCGAGGACTCGCACCCGACCACCCACACCGAGCCGACCTTCCCGGTCCACAACTCGGTCTTCTACTGCGTCGCCAACATGCCGGGCGCGGTTCCGAACACCTCCACCTACGCCCTCACCAACGCCACGCTGCCCTACATCGTGTCGCTGGCGAACAACGGCTGGGCCGAGGCGCTGCGCCGCGACGCCGCGCTGGCCAAGGGTCTCAACACCCATGACGGCAAGGTCGTTTACAAGGAGGTCGCCGAGGCTCACGGCTACGAGCACGTCGAGCTGAGCACCCTCCTGGGCTGACGCCCGCCGGCGCCGGGGTCAACCCCCGTCGTCAACCTCACGCATCGGGCCGGACCTTGTCGAGCAAGGTCCGGCCCGCTGTGCGTCCGGCACCGTCCGATCCCGTCCGGCGGGCGCACGACTCGCCGCGAAGGTGACTCTTCAACCGTTTCGCGCACCCTCGAAAACCCCGGTTCACCGCCCGCGCACCCTTGACAGAAAGGTGTTCGGTTACCGACACATCGGGCCGGGTCCGGCGGATTGTGTTGCTGCGGACCGGTGACACGCCATAGAGTCGCCAACCGTCGGCATGGTGCCACGCTGACCTATCGATAAATGTTCCTGACCACATCCAAGGAGGTAAGACGACTTGTGAATGAGTCGACATTTACTCCCGGGGGTGGCGGTCCAGGGGCCCCGATCGGCTCCGTCGCGGTGCGGACCTTCGCGACGCACCAGCCCATGACGACAGCCCATACGATGAAGATGACGGACGGCCTACACGTGAACGCCACGGCCGGCAACGAGATGGGCCGAGAGTCCACCCACTTCGCCGCCTACGACGAGGTGCCCGAGGGGCACTTCTACGACCCCGACGCCGAGTACGAGCCCGACCCCGAGTACGCGGCCACCCTCGCCCCGGACGCTGCCCGCCAGCGCCGCGAGCGGATCGGCCCGACCGGACGGCCCCTGCCGTACTTCCCGATCCCGGGCCCGCTGACCGACCACGGCCCCGCGAAGATCATCGCGATGTGCAACCAGAAGGGCGGCGTCGGCAAGACCACGTCGACCATCAACCTGGGTGCCGCGCTCGCCGAGTACGGCCGCCGGGTGCTGCTCGTCGACTTCGACCCGCAGGGTGCCCTGTCGGTCGGCCTCGGCGTCAACCCGATGGAGCTCGACCTCACCGTCTACAACCTGCTCATGGAGCGGGGCATGGCGGCGGACGAGGTGCTGCTCAAGACGGCCGTTCCCAACATGGACCTGCTGCCGAGCAACATCGACCTGTCGGCCGCCGAGGTCCAGCTGGTCAGCGAGGTCGCGCGCGAGTCGACGCTCCAGCGCGCGCTCAAGCCGCTGATGAACGACTACGACTACATCGTGATCGACTGTCAGCCCTCGCTCGGCCTGCTGACCGTGAACGCCCTGACGGCCGCTCACAAGGTCATCGTGCCGCTGGAATGCGAGTTCTTCGCGCTGCGCGGCGTGGCCCTGCTCACCGAGACCATCGAGAAGGTCCAGGAGCGGCTCAACCCGGAGCTGGAGCTCGACGGCATCCTCGCCACCATGTACGACTCCCGTACGGTGCACTCGCGCGAGGTGCTGGCGCGTGTCGTCGAGGCCTTCGACGACCACGTCTACCACACCGTCATCGGCCGGACCGTGCGCTTCCCGGAGACCACCGTCGCGGGCGAGCCCATCACCACGTACGCCTCCAACTCCGTGGGTGCCGCCGCCTACCGTCAGCTCGCCAGGGAGGTGCTCGCCCGGTGTCACGCCGAGTGAGTCTGCCCGGCGCCGACGAACTGTTCCGTACGACCGGTGGGACGTCGCTGACGTCCTCCACGCCGCGCCGGACCGTTCCGGCACCGGCCGGCGAGAGCGACCCGGCGGCCGTCACGGGCGCCGAGGGGAAGCCGGAGCACGCCCCGGCCGGCACCGAGGCGGCCGAGCCGCGCGCCCGGGAGACCGAGGCCCCGGCGCAGTCCGCGCCCGCCGGTCCCGCCGCGGCGGCGAAGCCCCCGGCCCAGGCCGCCGGCCAGGCGCGGCGGCGGAGCCAGCCCGCCAACCGCCGCCCGAGCGGCCGCGAGCGCCACGACGAGAAGATCACGGTCTACGTCTCCGCCGAGGAACTGATGGACCTGGAGCACGCCCGGCTGGTGCTGCGCGGCGAGCACGGCCTCGCCGTCGACCGCGGCCGCATCGTCCGCGAGGCGGTCGCCGTGGTCCTGGCGGATCTGGAGTCGCGCGGCGAGGCGAGCATCCTCGTCCGCCGGCTGCGCGGCCGCTGACGGTAGCCTGCGGCCTGCCGCACCCCCGCTCCACCAGGATCCTCATGCCGCCACCCCCCGACGAGACGTCCGGCCCGCCCCGCCGCCGCGCCCTCGGCCGCGGTCCGGGGACGGCACCGGTCGCGGCGCCGACGCCGCCCGTACGGACGGAACCCGCCGCCGCGCAGGACGGCGGCCCAGGCCCCGGGCCGGAGGGGCTCGACGCTCCCGACGGCCGTACGGGCCGTACGGCGGCGCCCGGGGCGCCCGGGGGAGTGGCGGCGGTCCCGGTGGGCCCCACGGCCCCGGAGACGGCCGAGGAGAGCTCCGAGGGCTGTCCCGGGGGCGGACCGGCGGATGGCTCCGCCGACGGGGACGGGCGGTTCACCGTCCGGCTCGCGAACTTCGAGGGCCCGTTCGACCTGCTGCTCCAGCTGATCGCCAAGCACAAGCTGGACGTCACCGAGGTCGCCCTGTCGAAGGTGACCGACGAGTTCATGGCACACATCCGGGCCATGGGCCCGGACTGGGACCTCGACCAGACCACCGAGTTCCTGGTCGTCGCCGCCACCCTGCTGGACCTCAAGACCGCCCGGCTGCTGCCGGTCGCCGAGGTCGAGGACGAGGCGGACCTGGCGCTCCTGGAGGCGCGCGACCTGCTGTTCGCGCGGCTGCTGCAGTACCGCGCGTACAAGAAGATCGCCGAGATCTTCGCCGAGCGCTGGGAGACCGAGGGCCGGCGGCACCCGCGGACCGTCGGCCTGGAGCCGCAGCACGCCGAGCTGCTGCCCGAGGTCGTCCTCTCCATCGGCGCCGAGGGCTTCGCCCGGCTCGCGGCCCAGGCCATGCGGCCGAAGCCCGTGCCGCAGGTGTACGTGGACCACATCCACGCGCCGCTGGTGAGCGTCCGCGAGCAGGCGGGCGTCGTCGCCGTCCTGCTGCGCGAGCGCGGCACCCTGACCTTCCGGGAGCTGACCGAGGGCACCGGCGACACCCTGACCGTCGTCGCCCGTTTCCTCGCCCTCCTGGAGCTGTACCGCGAGAAGGCCGTGGCGCTCGACCAGGAGACCGCGCTCGGCGAGCTGACCGTCTCCTGGACCGGCGGCGAGGGGGACCCCTTGGACTTCTCGGCGGCCGTGACCGACGAATTCGATCAGGACCGGGACCAGGACCAGGACCGGAGCCGTCACCAGGACCGGGACCACGATCGGGAGGCCGCACCATCAGCGATCTGAGTAATCTGAGCGATCCGAGGCCCGCGCTCAAGCCCTCCCTCGAAGCCGTCCTCCTGGTCGTCGACGAGCCCGCCACCGAGGCCCATCTGGCCCAGGTCCTCGACCGCACCCCGCGCGAGGTCGGCGACGCCCTGCGCGAGCTGGCGGACGAGTACACGGCCGCCGGCCGCGGCTTCGAGCTGCGCCTGGTCGCCGGGGGCTGGCGTTTCTTCACCCGCCCCGCGTACGCCGCCGCCGTCGAGGCCTTCGTGCTCGACGGCCGGCAGGCGCGGCTGACCCAGGCGGCCCTGGAGACCCTGGCGGTCGTCGCGTACCGCCAGCCGGTCAGCCGTTCGAGGGTCTCCGCCGTCCGCGGAGTGAACTGCGACGGGGTCATGCGGACCCTGCTCCAGCGCGGTCTGGTGGCCGAGGCGGGCGCGGAACCCGAAACAGGTGCGATCCTGTACAGGACGACGAACTACTTCCTGGAGCGGATGGGCCTGCGCGGCCTGGACGAGCTGCCGGAACTCGCGCCCTTCCTCCCCGAGGCGGAGGCGGTCGAGCCGGACTCCCTGGAGGGCGTACCGTCGTTCGATCCCGACGCGGACGACAGCGTCGGTCAGCCGGACGAGAAGACGACGGAAGTTTGATGCGAAGCAGCAGCGGCAGGAACAGCGGAAACAACGGCGGGAGCCGTGGTGCCAAGAGCGGCGGCCGCGGCAACTACCGGGGAGCCGGTAACCAGCGCGACGAGCGCGGCCAGGGCCAGGGCCAGGGCCAGAGCGCGGGCCGCCCGCGCCGGACCCGCCCGGAGGAGCGCGGTTACGACGTCTCCATGCCCTCCGACGAGCGGCGCGGCGGCGGCACGGGCGGCGGCGACCGCCGGGGCCGCGGCGACGCGGCCCGCGGTGGTGCCAAGGGCGGCCCCAAGCAGTCCCCGAAGCGCGGCGGCGGCTGGACCGCCCCGGCGCGTTCGCGCGAGTACGACACCCGGTCGGAGGAGCGCAACCGCGAGCGGTACGCGGACAAGCCCCAGATCAAGACGCCCAAGACCTTCCCGGGCGCCGAGCAGGAGGGCGAGCGCCTGCAGAAGGTGCTGGCCCGTGCCGGTTACGGCTCGCGCCGTGCCTGCGAGGAGCTGATCGAGCAGGCCCGCGTCGAGGTCAACGGCGAGATCGTGCTGGAGCAGGGTCTGCGGGTGGCGGACAAGGACGAGATCCGGGTCGACGGTCTGACCGTCGCCACCCAGTCGTACCAGTTCTTCGCCCTCAACAAGCCGGCCGGCGTCGTCTCCACCATGGAGGACCCCGACGGCCGCCAGTGCCTCGGCGACTACGTCACCAACCGCGAGACCCGGCTCTTCCACGTCGGCCGGCTCGACACCGAGACCGAGGGCATCATCCTGCTCACCAACCACGGGGAGCTGGCCCACCGTCTCACCCACCCGAAGTACGGCGTGAAGAAGACCTACCTGGCCGCCATCACCGGCCCGCTGCCCCGCGAGGTCGGCAAGCGGCTCAAGGACGGCATCCAGCTCGAGGACGGCTACGCGCGCGCCGACCACTTCCGGGTCGTCGAGCAGACCGGCAAGAACTACCTGGTCGAGGTCGTGCTCCACGAGGGCCGCAAGCACATCGTGCGCCGGATGCTCGCCGAGGCGGGCTTCCCGGTCGACAAGCTGGTCCGCACCGCGTTCGGTCCGATCACCCTGGGCGACCAGAAGTCGGGCTGGCTGCGCCGGCTCAGCAACACCGAGGTCGGCATGCTGATGAAGGAAGTCGGCCTGTAGGCATCGCCTGCCCGGCCCGTACGGCCATACGGCCCGTGGCCGCCCCTCCTCAGGGGCGGCCACGGGCCGTTCTCTGTTCGTACGGGCCCGGTGCGCGGGCCGTCCGTCACTTCGGGTCGCGGTTGTACACCGCCTTCGACCAGCGGTAGCCGAGGACCGTGAGGCCCACGCACCAGGCGATGGCGATCCACCCGTTGTTCCCGATCTCCGTGCCGAGCAGCAGGCCGCGCAGGGTCTCGATGGCCGGGGTGAACGGCTGGTACTCGGCGATCGGCTGGAACCAGCCCGGCATCGCGTCGATCGGCACGAAGGCGCTGGAGATCAGCGGCAGGAAGATCAGCGGCATGGCGTTGTTGCTGGCGGCCTCGACGTTCGGACTGACCATGCCCATCCCGACGGCGATCCAGGTCAGGGCCAGAGCGAACAGCACGAGCAGTCCGAACGCCGCCAGCCACTCCAGGGGCGTGGCGTCCACCGAGCGGAAGCCGATGGCGACACCGACGGCGCCGACGAGGACGACGCTGAGGACGGCCTGGAGGACGCTGCCGATGACATGCCCGGTGATCACCGAGCCGCGGTGGATGGCCATCGTGCGGAAACGGGCGATGATGCCCTCGGTCATGTCGTTGGAGACCGAGACCGCGGTGCCGATCGTGGTGCTGCCGATGGTCATCAGGAGCAGACCCGGGACGATGTACGCGATGTAGACCGAGCGGTCCGGTCCGCCGTCCGCGATGCCCGCGCTCATCACGTCGCCGAAGACGTAGACGAAGAGCAGCAGCAGGACGACCGGGGTCAGCAGCAGGTTGAGGGTCAGGGACGGGTAGCGCCGGGCGTGCAGGAGGTTGCGGCGCAGCATGGTGGACGTGTCGCGGGCGGCGAGGGAGAGGGAACTCATCGGGCGTCCTCCTGCTGGGTACGGGCCTGGTTCTGGGTCTGCCGGGTCTGTGGGGCCGGGTGCGGGGTGGCGTCGCCGTCGGTGAGGGCGAAGAACACGTCGTCCAGGTCGGGGGTGTGGACGGTCAGTTCGTCCGCCTCGACGCCGGCCGCGTCCAGCCGGTCCAGGACGGAGCGCAGTTCGCGCTGGCTGCCGTCGCTGGGGATCCGCAGCGTCAGCGCCTCGTCGTCGCGGGCGGCCCCGCGCAGGTCGGCCGCGGCCCGCTGGTAGACGTCCGGGGCGGAGAAGCGGAGCCGGACGTGGCCGCCGGGGACGATCCGCTTGAGCTCCTCGGCGGTGCCCTGGGCGACGATCCGGCCGCCGTTCAGGACGGCGATGCGGTCGGCGAGTTCGTCGGCCTCGTCCAGGTACTGGGTGGTGAGGAAGATGGTGACGCCGCCGGAGACCAGCTCGCGGATGATGCCCCACATGGCGTGCCGGGAGCGCGGGTCGAGGCCGGTGGTCGGCTCGTCGAGGAAGATGATCCGCGGATCGCCGACGAGGGTCATGGCGATGTCGAGGCGGCGTTTCATGCCGCCCGAGTAGGTGGACGCGGGCTTCTTCGCGGCCTGGACGAGGTCGAAGCGTTCGAGGAGTCCGGCGGCGACCCGCCGGCCTTCGTGCCGGGACAGATGGTGCAGGTCGGCCATGAGGAGCAGGTTCTCCTCGCCGGTGATCAGCCCGTCGACGGCGGAGAACTGCCCGGTGACGCCGATCGCGGCGCGTACGGCCTGCGGCTCGGCGGCGAGGTCGTGACCCGCGACCCGGGCCTGTCCGGCGTCCGGGGTGACGAGCGTGGAGAGGATCTTCACGGTGGTGGTCTTGCCGGCGCCGTTGGGGCCGAGCAGCGCGAAGACGGATCCGGCCGGGATGTGCAGGTCGACGCCGTCGAGGACGGTCTTGTCCCCGTACGCCTTGCGCAGACCGGTGGCGGAAATGGCGGTGGAGGACGGCCGGCCGTCGGCGGCGCTCCTAGGCGTGGGCATGACAGATGAAGGCATGGAGTACTCCGGTTTCGAGGAGTGGGGCGGGAGGCGTCAGAGGTGCGGTACGGCGGGGAGGGGGTGCGCCGGGACCGGGGGCGGGCCCGGAACCGGCGCCGATACGGGGTGGTGCGGGGTCATGCCCGGGCGCGGCGGATGTCGATGGTGCCGTAGCGGGTGCGGGCGTGGACCTTGACGGTGTCCTCGGCCTCCGCCGGGCTCTCGGTGGAGGTGAGCGTGTTGCGCACCTGGCCGTTGTCCGAGTGGACGTCGAGCCAGGCGGCGGTGCCCTCGCGGATGCCGATCTCGATGGCGCCGTGCGCCGTCTCCAGCTGGACGGTGCCGCGGGCCACCTCGGCCACCCGCAGGGTGCCGTGGGCGGTGGTGGCGGTGACCGAGGACTCGGCGCGGCGGATGTCGATGTCGCCGTTGGCGCCGCTGACGCGCAGCTCGCCGAGCGCGGCCTCGACGGCCGTGGCGCCGTGCGAGTTCTTCAGGACGGCGGTGCCGCCGAGGGTGCCGACGCGCAGGCTGCCGGAGCTGGTGGAGATGTCGGCCGGGCCGTCGACCCGGCCGACGGTGATCGAGCCGTGGGAGGCGGCCAGCGTCAGCGGGCCGGTCGCGTCGAGGCGGACGTCGCCGGACGAGGTCTTCACGCGGACCTCGCCGAGCCGCCCCTCGCCCAGCACTTGGGTCCAGGCGCCGGTCGTGTCGACGTGCGAGCCGGCCGGCAGGTCGACGGTCACCTCGACGACGCCGGAGCGGCCGAGCAGGCCGGGCTTGGGCGTCCGGATGGTCAGGACGCCGTTCGTGTACGCGACCTCGGTCTGGCCGGCGGCCCGTACGTCCGCGTCCTTCTTGGGGGAGCGGGGGCGCACCGTGACGACGGTGTCGGTGCGCTCGCTCGCCGTGAACTGGATGGAGCCGGCGTCCACGCGGGAGGTGACGGAGATCGCTTGGGGGGTCTCGAACGTAGGCATGGCTGTCCCGTCCTCTTGGGTCTTCAGGGCGTCCCCGCTGGTGGGACGTGGTGTGGGTGAAGTGGTGCGGGTGGCGCGTGAGCTGAGGGGGCGGTGGTTCGGGGCGGCCGCTCCGGGGCGCTAGCGCACCCAGCCAGTGAAGCTGTTGCCGACGTTGCGGCTCTTCTCCGCCGTGCCCGCCGGCCGGCCGGCTCCGCCGTCGACGGCGGCCGACACGGCCCGGACGAGCCAGGCGTTGACCGACAGGCCCTCGCGGCCCGCGGCCTCCTCGGCGCGGGCCTTGAGGTGCGCGGGGAGCCGGAGGTTGACGCGGGCGACTGCGCCCTCGTCGCCCTCGGCGGGCGACTGGGGCCGGAGCGGTTCGGCGGGGGCGGCGACGGCGACGGTGGGGTCCGCGGGGCCGGTGCCGGCGGGCGGCAGCGTCACCACGAAGTCGGGGTCGAGTCCGCGCAGCCGTACGTCGACCGAGCCGGGGGCGAGTTCACGGGTGATCTCGCTCATCGCGGCGGAGAGCACGTTGAGCATGGTCAGGCGGGTCGCCGACTCCAAGGGGGCGGTGAGCCGCTCGGCCAGGTCACGGGCTTCTTCGCCGCCGGCTTCGGCGGCCACCGCGAGTTCGCGGCGGAGATTGTCGACGTACGGGGTGAGGTCCATGACGTCATCATGGCACCAGGATGGCGCCATTCGCAAGCCTGAGTGGCGTCATGGGGGGTGCCATTGCTGATGTATACGCCCTGACCTGCGGAAATAGAAGTGGAGGTGATGGCGTCGCGGTGGTGTCGGGTGAGTCTCAGGTCCCCCTGGAGGGGTGGAGTGGCACATGGTGGTGCCATGTGGTGCCACGTGATGCCATCCGGTGTGCCACGTGGGGCCGGTGTAATCGGCCTTGCGATGCCACCGCGCCCGTATTTATAGTCAGGCTGACTCTTAAGGAGGCGGGCATGAGCCTCGCGCACATCCTGGAGCCGCTCCAGCAGCCGCTCTTCACCCTGCTCGACACCCCGGTCAGCTGGACCGAGGTGCTCGGCTTCGGGAGCGGTGCCCTCTGTGTGTGGCTCGTCGCCCGCCAGCACCTCGCCAACTGGCCGATCGGCATCGCCAACAACCTGTTCTTCATCCTGCTGTTCACCCAGAGCGGGCTGTACGCGGACGCCGGTCTCCAGTTCGTCTTCATCGCCCTCGCCGCGTACGGCTGGTGGACCTGGACCCACGGGGGTGGACCAGGCTCCGACACACTGCCGGTACGGCGCACCAGCCGCACCGAGTGGATCTGGCTGCTCGCGGCGGGGGCGGTGGCGACACTCGCGCTCACCCTGCTCCTCGACCGGGCCACGGACTCGACCGTCCCCTTCTGGGACGCCCTGACCACCGCCCTCTCCCTGACCGCCACCTACGGCCAGTGCCGCAAGCGCCTGGAGTCCTGGTGGCTGTGGATCGCCGCCGACGTGGTGTATGTGCCCCTCTACGCGTACAAGGAGCTCTACCTCACCTCGCTGCTGTACGTCGGCTTCATGACGCTCTGCGTCGTCGGCCTGCTCGGCTGGCGCCGCGACCTGGCCACCGCCGCTGCCGCTGATGCCGACGGCGTGCCCCGGACGTCGGAGGCCCGCGCATGACCACGCCCCGCTACGGTCACGGCCTCGTCCTCGGCAAGTTCTATCCGCCGCACGCCGGCCACCACCATCTCGTCCGCACCGCCCGCGCCCGGTGCGACCGGCTCACCGTGCTGGTCTGCGCCGCCTCCGTCGAGTCCGTACCGCTCGCCGACCGCGTCGCCTGGATGCGCGAGGCGCACCCCGACGCGCTCGTCGTCGGCACGGTCGACGACATCCCCATGGACGTCCACGACCCCGACGTGTGGGACGCCCACATGCGGGTCTTCCGCGCCGCCGTGCCCGAACCTGTCGACGCCGTCTTCACCTCCGAGGCGTACGGCGAGGAGCTGGGCCGCCGCTTCGGCGCCGCGTCCGTCTGCGTCGACCCCGGCCGGACCCGGCACCCCGTCTCCGGTACGGCCGTCCGCGCCGACCCCGTCGCCCACTGGGGCCACTTGGAGGCCCCCGTACGGGCCGCGCTCACCCGCCGCGTCGTCGTCCTCGGCGCCGAGTCCACCGGCACCACCACCATGGCCCGCGCCCTCGCCGACCACTACCGGCGGCGCGGCGGCGTGTGGGCCGACACCCGCTGGGTCCCCGAGTACGGCCGCGAGTACAGTGCGCTCAGACTCGCCGAACTGCGCGCCGAGCGCCCCGACGCCACCTGGTCCGACGTCACCTTCCACACCACCGACTTCCCCGTCATCGCGCTGCGCCAGGCCGAGCTGGAGGAGGCGGCCGCCCGCGCCGGCTCGCCCGTGCTCTTCTGCGACACCGACGCCTTCGCCACCACCATCTGGCACGAGCGCTACCTGGGCACCGCCAGCGCCGCCACCGGCGAGGTCGCCGCCCGCGGCACCGGGCACCTGTGGCTCCTCACCGACCACCACGGCGTCGCCTTCGAGGACGACGGCCTGCGCGACGGGGCACACCTGCGGCCCTGGATGACCGCCCGCTTCCGTGCCCAGCTCGCCCACACCGGCCGCCGCACCGTCGTCCTCACCGGCCCGCACGAGGAACGCCTGGCGACCGCCGTCGCCGCCGTGGACGCGCTGCTCGCCGAAGGCTGGCACTTCACCGACCCGCTCCCGGAGCGACGATGACCCCGACCCCGACCCCGCCCCCGCCCCCCGTTCCGCCGCCGGCACCGTCCGTGCCCGAGGGCTATGACAAGCACGCCTTCGAGCCGTTCGCCGTCACCGCCGACCTCGCCGTCCTCACGGTCCGCGCGGGCACCCTGCACGTCCTGCTCGTCGAACGCGGCCAGGAGCCGTACGCCGGCGCCTGGGCGCTGCCCGGCGGCTTCGTACTGCCCCACGAGTCCGCCGAACAGGCCGCGCGCCGCGAACTCGCCGAGGAGACCGGCCTGTCCGGCGCCACCGCCGCCCGCCTCCACCTGGAACAGCTGCGCACCTACAGCGAGCCGGACCGCGACCCCCGGATGCGGGTGGTGTCCGTCGCGTTCACCGCGCTCGTCCCCGACCTGCCCGAACCGCGCGGCGGCGGCGACGCGGCGCAGGCCCGCTGGCTGCCGTACGACGAGGCCCGCGGCCTCGCCTTCGACCACGACCGCATCCTCGCCGACGCCCGCGAGCGGGTCGGCGCCAAGCTCGAGTACAGCTGCCTCGGCACCGCCTTCTGCCCGCCCGAGTTCACCCTCGGCGAGCTGCGGGAGGTGTACGAGACGGTCTGGGGCGTGCCGCTCGACCGCCCCAATTTCCGGCGCAAGGTCCTCGCCACTCCCGGTTTCGTCCGGCCGGTCGAGGCACCCCCGCGCCGCACCGGCGGACGGGGGAAACCGGCCGCTCTCTACCGGGCGGGCGAGGCCACGACGCTGCACCCGCCACTGCTGCGACCGGAAGGACGGACGGAATGAACCTCATCGCGACCAGGAAGCGGGCCGCCGAGGGCACCTTGATCGGGCTCGCGCTCGGCGACGCGCTGGGCTTTCCCACCGAGTTCATCGACGTGCCGAGGATCATCGCCTATTACGGGCCCTGGCGGGAACTGAAGCCGCGCGTGACCGAGGGGATCGCGCGCATCACCGACGACACCCAGATGACCCTCGCCTTCGCGCGCGGCATCCGCGCCGCCATGACGGACGGCGGACTGCTTCCGGAGCGGCTCGCCGAGACCGTACGGGAGGAGTACGTCGACTGGTACCGCTCGCCCGACAACAACCGCGCCCCGGGCAACACCTGCCTGACGGCCTGCGGGCTGCTGATGACCCACCGGCCCTGGCAGGACGCCAGCCAGATCGGCTCCAAGGGCTGCGGCGCCAACATGCGCGTCGCGCCCATCGGCCTCGTCCCCGGCCTGACCGACGACCAGCGGGCCGGCGCCGCGCAACTCCAGGCCGCCCTCACCCACGGCCACCCCACCGGCCTCGCCGCCTCCGACCTGACGGCCCGT
Organism: Streptomyces laurentii; assembly: GCF_040635425.1. Taxonomy (NCBI): domain Bacteria; kingdom Bacillati; phylum Actinomycetota; class Actinomycetes; order Kitasatosporales; family Streptomycetaceae; genus Streptomyces; species Streptomyces laurentii. The sequence continues at coordinate 40,417 of NZ_JBEYHT010000053.1, forward strand.
GCCGTGTACCTGCTCGCCCAGGGCGCCGATCCGACCGGACTCGTCGGACAGCTCCGCTCGTACGCGTACGACCACCGCTCCCACTACCGCGAGGAGTGGCTCGGCGACCTGTGGACCCGCTCCCAGGACCCCGACCCGCTGCACTTCATCCGGCGCGGCTGGGACGAGTGCCTGGCCGTCCTGGAACGCCTGGACGCCGTCCAGCGCACCGCCGACCCCGAGATCGACCCCTGCACGTACACCGGCGACGGCTGGATCGCCGAGGAGGCCCTCGCCACCGGCCTGCTCGCCTTCCTCCTCTTCCCCGACGAGCCGCTCACCGCCCTGCGCCGCGCCGCCTGCACCCGCGGCGACTCCGACTCGATCGCCGCCCTCGCCGGCGCCTTCGCGGGCGCCCACCTGGGCGCCGACGCCTGGCCGGGAGCGTGGGCGGACCCCATCGAACACGGCCCCGAACTGCGCTCCCTGGGCGCGCACTGGGACGCGTGAACATGACGACCCCGGCTCCGGTACCCGGCCTCGCCACCCCCATGGACCCGGCCGGCCTGTCCGCCGTCGTCGCCGAGCAGCCCGACCCCCTCCTCTTCGCCACCGTCTCCGGCGCGCACCTCTACGGCTTCCCCTCCCGTGACTCGGACATCGACCTGCGCGGCGCGCACCTGCTGCCCGTCGCCGCGCTGCTCGGGCTGCGAGAGCCGGACGAGACCCGGACCCGCATGGGGATCCGGGACGGGGTCGAGATGGACCTGGTCACCCACGACCTGCGGAAGTTCGTCCGGCTGATGCTGCGCCGCAACGGCTACGTCCTCGAACAGCTCCTGTCGCCGCTGGTCGTCCACACGTCCCCCGCCCACGAGGAGCTGCGTGCCCTCGCGCCCGGCGTCCTCACCTCCCACCACGCCCACCACTACCGGGGGTTCGCGCGCACCCAGGGGCGGCTCCACGAGAAGACCGGCGAACTCAAGCCGCTGCTCTACACCTACCGGGCCCTGCTCACCGGCATCCACCTCATGCGGACGGGGGAGATCCAGGCCCATCTGCCCACCCTCGCGGCCGAGGTCCCCGAGGCGCCCGCCCGGCTCCCCGGGCTGATCGCCGCCAAGGCGGCGGCCGAACACGCGGCGGCGCGGACGGACCCCGCCGCCGTACGGGAGGAGACGGAGCGGCTGCACCTGGTGCTCGACGCGGCGCAGGACGCCTCGGCCCTCCCGGACGAGCCGAGCGCCTTCGCCGCCCTGGACGACTTCGTCGTACGGGCCCGGGCTCAGCCCTGACCCGGTGTCACCAGCCCCCACTCGTACGCCGTGATGACGAGCTGCACCCGGTCCCGGGCGTCCAGCTTCATCAGCAGCCGGCCGACGTGGGCCTTCGCGGTGGCCGTGCTGATGTGGAGTTCCGCGGAGATCTCCGTGTTGGACAGCCCGCGGCCGACGAGGGTGAGGACCTCCTGTTCGCGGGCGGTGACACCGTCCACCGGGCGCGGTGTCGCCGGGGCCGCGGCGGGGCGGGCGGCGAACTCGGCGATCAGACGGCGGGTGACGCTCGGGGCGATGAGGGCGTCGCCCGCGGCGACGACCTCGATGGCGGTGAGGATCTGGTCCATGTCCATGTCCTTCACCAGGAAGCCGCTCGCCCCGGCGCGCAGCGCGCCATGGACGTACGCGTCGTCGTCGAACGTGGTGAGGACGAGCACCTTCGGCGGCGTGCCGGGCGCCGCGGTGATCCGGCGGGTGGCCTCGATGCCGTCCATGCCGGGCATCCGGATGTCCATCACCACCACGTCCGGGGCCAGCCGTTCCGCGAGCCGTACCGCTTCCTCGCCGTTCGCGGCCTCGCCCGCCACCTCCAGCCCCGGCCGGTCGGCGATCAGCACCCGCAGCCCGTGCCGGACCAGCGGCTGGTCGTCGGTGAGCAGCACCCGGGTCATGCGACCGCCGCCGGCAGCGGGAGCCGGGCCGCCACCCGGAAGCCGCCCTCGACGCGCGGTCCGGCCGTGAACTCGCCGTGCAGCAGCGCGGCCCGCTCCCGCATGCCGGTCAGCCCGTAGCCGTCCGCGCCGGGCAGCTTCGGCGCCCCGGCGGGACCGGGCAGGCCGCGGCCCTCGTCGGTGATCTCGATGGCCAGACCGTCCTTCCCGTAGTCGAGGGTCACCCGGCAGGCGGGGGCGCCCGAGTGGCGGACGACGTTGGTGAGCGCCTCCTGGACGATGCGGTAGCCGGACAGCTCGATCTCCGCCGGCAACGTCTGCCGCTCGCCCCGCCATTCGACGTCCACCCGCACGCCCGCGTCCCGGGTCCGCCGCACCAGCGCGTCGAGTGCGGCGAGCCCCGGAGCGGGACCGAGGGGCGCACCGTCCGCGCGGTCCGCCGCGCGCAGCGCCCCGAGCATCCGGCGCAGGCCCGCCAGGGTGTCGCGACTGGTGTCCTCGATGGCGGCGAGGGAGTTGCGGGCCTCGGCCGGCTGGGTGTCGATGACCCGCCGGCCCACCCCGGCCTGGATGGCGATCACCCCGATGCTGTGCGCCACCATGTCGTGCAGTTCCCGGGCGATCCGCAACCGCTCGGCGACGACGGCCTGTTCGGCGGCCCGGGTCCGCAGTTCGGCGGTGTGCCGGCGGCGTTCGCGGACCGAGTGGCCGACCGTCCACGCGGTGACCGCCATCAGGACGAGGAGGACCGAGGTGGCGAGGAACGCCGACCGGCCCTCCCGGTAGAACCCGGCGCCCACGAGCTGCGCGCCGAGCGCCGCGAGCGCGGCGGCGACCGTGGTCCGCCAGGGCCGGGTGCCGGCGGCGATCCAGCCGACGGCGAGATCGGTGAGAACCGCCTGTACGGACGCGATCTGCCACGCCTGCGTCTCCGGCAGCACCGGTACGAGGGGCATGCCGCCCCCCGACAACGCCCCGTCCACCGGCAGCGGCCCGCTCACCAGGTCCCGCCCGCTCACCGGATACGGACCGCCCAGCAGGTGCTGCCCGGCCGCCATCGCCGAGTCCGCCCGCAGGGTCACCACGAACGAGACCGCGACCAGCAGCGCCAGGGCCGGGAGGGGCCGCCGCAGCGCGAGCGGAACGAGCAGGACGGCGAGCAGGGCGGCGGGCAGCAGGCGCAGGCCGGTCGCTTCGGGGCCGGCGCCCGACACGAGCAGGGGGAGCAGGACGACGTAGGCGATGCCCGCGCACCAGAACAGGACCTCGGCGAGGAGCGGCCGCGCGGCATCCTGCGGGGCTGTCATGGGCCGATCATAGGCAGCCGGCCCGGGCCCCGGCAGTAGCCCGCGGACCTACGCCCACGGGCTACCCGGAGCGCCTCGATTGCGGCCCGTGGCCCCATGCCCCGGCGCGGCCCGCCCGGCAGCGTGGACCTCGTGATCGAAGCGACCGAACTCACCAGACGCTACGGCCGGACCCTCGCCGTCGACCGGCTGACCTTCACCGTGCGCCCGGGGGTGGTCACCGGGTTCCTGGGCCCGAACGGTGCCGGGAAGACCACCACCCTGCGCATGGTCCTCGGCCTCAACCGGCCCACCTCCGGCACCGTCACCGTCGACGGCCGCCCCTTCGCGGGCCTGTCGCGCGGCCTGCGACACGTCGGCGCCCTGCTCGACGCCCACGACGTGCACGGCGGGCGCACCGCCCGCGCCCATCTGGCCGCGCTGGCGGCCGGCAACGGCCTGCCGCGCGGGCGGGTGGCCGAGGTGCTCGCCGAGGTGGGCCTGGCGGACGCGGCCGGCCGCCGGATCGACGGCTTCTCCCTGGGCATGAAACAGCGCCTCGGGATCGCCGCCGCCCTGCTCGGGGACCCGCCCGTGCTGCTCTTCGACGAGCCGCTCAACGGCCTCGACCCCGAGGGGGTGCGCTGGGTGCGCGGCCTGTTCGGACGGCTGGCGGACGAGGGCCGCACCGTGCTCGTCTCCAGCCATCTGATGCGGGAGATGGAGCAGACCGCCGAGGAGCTGATCGTCATCGGCCGCGGCCGGCTGATCGCGGCCGGGAGCCTGCGGGACTTCGCGGCCGGCGGCACACCGCCGCGGGTCGCCGTCCGCACCCCCGACGCGGACGCCCTCGTCGCGGCGCTGACCGGCGAGGGCGCGACGGTCCGGGCGGAGGACGACGGCTCGTACACCGTGACCGGACTGACCGCCGACCGGATCGGCGATCTCGCCTTCACCCACCGGGCGCGGCTGTACGAACTCGGCCCCCGCGCGGCCTCCCTGGAGGAGGCGTTCATGGCGCTCACCGAGGACAGCGTCGAATACGCCACGGAGGCCGCCCGATGACCGCCGTACCGGACCACGCCCCTGCCCCGGCCTACCGCCCCCCGGCCGTCGCCCCGCCCCGCTTCCGGCAGCTCCTCGCCGCCGAGTGGATCAAACTCCGCTCGTTGCGGTCGACCTCCTGGGTGCTCGGCACCGGCGGGCTGACCGTGATCGGCATCAACGTGAACTCCGCCGTGTCCAACGCGGACCTGCTCGCGCACCAGCCGGCGCTGCCCCCGGTCAAGCCGGGCGCTCCGCCGCTCCCCGAGGTGATGTTCGATCCGCTGCACACGGCGTTCGTCCCGCCGGCCTGGCAGCTCTTCATGATCATCGCCGCGACCGTGGGCGGGATCACCGTCTTCGGCGAGTACACCAGCGGGCTGATCCGTACGACCTTCGCCGCCGTGCCCCGCCGGCAGGCGGTGGTAGCCGCCAAGGCGACCGTCGTTGCGGCGGTCATGCTCGTGCTCGGCGCTGTCGTCTCCGGTGTCTCCTTCGGCGTCACCCAGTCCCTGCTGAAGGACTACGGCGGTTTGTCGCTCGGTGACCCGGGCGCTCTGCGCGCCGTCGCCGCCGGCGCGCTGCTCGCGCCGCTCTGCGCCCTTGTGGGCATGGCGGTCGGCGCCGCCGTCCGGCATGCCGCCGGCTCGATCGTCACCGCCGTCGGCCTGTTGCTGCTGGTACCGGCGCTGTTCCAGGGCGAGCGCTATCGCTGGGTCAAGGAGATCGGCAACGCCATGCCGCTGAGCGCCTGGCAGCGGCTGGTGATGAACCCGGAGCGGCCGTACGGCCTGGGCCGGTATCCGCTGTCCGTCACCGAGGCGTGGATCGTCTACGGGGCGTGGGCGGTCGCGGCGGTGGCCGTCACGCTGTACGTGGTGCGGCGCCGCGACGTGTGAGGGACCGCGACGCCGGCGCCGGTGCGCCCCGGCTTCGTCAGGCGCCCGGGACCGGCAGCGGGTCGCGCAGGGCCGAGGCGCGGCGGGTACGCAGGAGGAAGTCCTCCACCCGGGCCCGGTCCGGCGCGGCCGGCAGCGGGCTGGCGGTGAGGGCGCGGTCGGCCTCGTCCTGGAGACGGTTCATCCAGGACTCGGCCTCCGGCCAGGACACCTCGCCGCGCTTGACCGCGAGCAGCCGCTCCCGGTCGGCGCCGACGTCGATGCGCAGCTCGCCGGTGCGCAGCAGGTCGCGGCAGCTCGCCAGGAGCCGTAGCAGGTGCATCGCGTGCTTCCAGCGCGGAGCGCCGTACTGGCGCACGTCGGCGTCGAGCTTGCGGCGCTGGCCCCCGGCGTACCGGACGAAGGTGGCGTGGGCCTGGCGGGACAGGAACGCGCCGCGCAGCGCGAGGAGTTCGCGGCCGGTCGCGTCGACCCGCTCGACGACGGGGGAGTGCAGACACTCCAGGACGTTGGGGTTGTTGCGCAGCGCCAGCTCGCAGAAGCGTTCCAGCTCCCAGCTGAACTGCTCCTCGGCCGGGCCGTCCACATGCGTCGGCGGCTTGTCGAAGCGCCAGAACAGCGGCGTCGGGGCGAGATAGACGCCCCGGCGGTCCGTGTCGCTGTCCTCGGTGGCCAGACCGAACGCGCGCGACCCCATCACGCACGTGTAGACCGTGTGATCGCGCACCAGTTCCTCGGGAGTCATGCGCGTCACCCTAGAACGGGGGCGCTCACGCGCGGACGATGGTGTCCCCCGTGACCTTGATCTCCTCGGCCGGCAGCGGGCGGGGCGCCGGGCCGGACGTCATCACGCCGTCCGTGATCCGGAACCGCGAGCCGTGGCACGGGCACTCGATCATGCCGTTGGCGACCCGGGTGACCGTGCAGCCCTGGTGCGTGCAGACCGCCGAGAACGCCTTGAACTCGCCCGCCACCGGCTGGGTCACCACGACCTTGTGGTCCTTGAGGACCTTCCCGCCGCCGACCGGGATGTCGGAGACCCGCGCCAGCTGCGCGCCCGACTCGTCGTCGCTGCCGCCGCCCGAGCAGCCGGCCACCAGCGCCGCCGCCCCGAGGGCACCGGCGGCGGCCAGCGCGGTCCGGCGGGACGGGCAGCGGGGCGAGGCCCCCGGGTGCGCGGGCGCCTCGGACGGCGTCGGGGATGTCTCCGGGCTCTCAAGGCTCTCAGGGCTCTCCATGCCGCCCAGCTTGGCCCGCGCCCGCCGCGCCCCGCGCCGCAACACGCTACGACCGGGAAACCAGCTCCCTCGCACGGCCGTCCGCATCCCGCCGTACCTCCAGGACCGCCGTGACCGCGTCCCGGTCCAGCGGCCCGTGGACGTGCGGGAAGAGCACGCCCCGCGACTCCTCCCAGCGGACCTCGGAGCGCAGCCGCGCCTCGTCGAGCACGAGGACCAGGAGGGTCCCCGGCGCGTCCCGGAAGTACGTGTCGGCGTTGGCCAGGATCGTCGGCTCGTCCGGCGAGCAGTGCGTGAACCCCTCGTCGGCGAGCGACGGCGGGGCGTAGGGGCGGTCGGGATCGGCGGACCAGTCGTCCAGGAGTACGAGGTGCAGCAGCATGGGTACGTTTCTACCCCCGGCACCCGCCGTCTCGGAGAGCGGGCGGGGACGCGGCCGCCCCCGGCGGCTGACTAGGCTGGCCGGAGCGCCACGCGGAGCCCGGCCCACCCGGAGGTACGGCTCCACGCGCGCGTCGCCCCGGATCTGCCCCATGCGCAAGGACATCGCCCAGTGAGAACCGCGCTCGTCATCGGAACCGGTCTGATCGGCACCTCGGCGGCGCTCGCGCTCGCCGCGCGTGGCGTCACCGTGCACCTCCGCGACCATGACCCCGGCCGCGCCCGTACGGCCGCCGCTCTCGGCGCCGGCACGGACGCGGCGCCCGAGGGCCCGGTGGACCTCGTCCTCGTCGCCGTACCGCCCGCGCTCACCGCCGGCACCCTCGCCGAGGCCCTGCGCGCCGGGCTCGGCCGCGGCTACCTGGACGTGGCCAGCGTCAAGGGCGGCCCCCGGCGCGAGCTGGAGCGGACGGGCCTCGACCTCACCGCGTACATCGGCACGCACCCGATGGCCGGCAAGGAGCGCTCCGGGCCGCTGGCGGCCGGCGGCGACCTCTTCGAGGGCCGCCCGTGGGTGCTCACCCCGACCCGGGAGACCGACACCGAGGTCCTCAACCTCGCCCTGGAACTGGTCGCGCTCTGCCGTGCCGTCCCCGTCGTCATGGACGCCGACGCCCACGACCGGGCCGTCGCGCTCGTCTCGCACACCCCGCAGCTCGTCTCCTCGATGGTCGCGGCCCGCCTGGAGGAAGCGGACGAGACGGCGGTACGGCTGTGCGGGCAGGGCATCCGCGACGTCACCCGGATCGCCGCCTCCGACCCCCGGATGTGGGTCGACATCCTGTCCGCCAACCCCGGGCCCGTCGCCGACGTCCTCGCGGGCGTGGCGGCCGACCTGGACGAGACGGTACGGGCGCTGCGCGCGCTCGAGTCCGGCGACGACGCGGACCGCCGCGCGGGCGCCTCGGGCGTGGCGGACGTCCTGCGCCGCGGCAACGCCGGCCGCGCCCGGGTCCCCGGCAAGCACGGCGCGGCCCCGGCCGCGTACGAGACGGTCGCCGTCCTCATCAGCGACCAGCCGGGCGAGCTGGCCCGGATCTTCGCCGACGCGGGCCGCGCGGGCGTGAACGTCGAGGACGTCCGGATCGAGCACGCCACGGGCCAGCAGGCCGGTCTGGTCCAGCTGATGGTGGAGCCCGCGGCGGCCCAGGCCCTCGGCGAGGCGCTGCGCGAGCGGGGCTGGTCGCTGCGCACCGGCTGACCCGGCGCGTACGGCCGACCAGGTCCGACGCCAGGTCCGGCAAGGTCCGGCAAGGCCGGACGCGGGGGCCCGGTGACGGGTCCCCGCCCGGCCCTGGGCCCCACTGGGCCGAACGGGTGCGGGGGACTCGGTAACCTTGGGGGAGTCCCCGCACGTCCGCCGGGGTCTGCCGCTCACCCAGGAAGGTGTTCCCCACCGTGGAAACCGTGATCGTCGCCATCGACGGCCCCTCCGGCACGGGCAAGTCGAGCACATCGAAGGCGGTCGCCGCCAAGCTGGGGCTGAGCTACCTCGACACCGGTGCCCAGTACCGGGCCATCACCTGGTGGATGATCAGCAACGGCGTCGACGTGAAGGACGCCGAGGCCGTCGCCAACGCGGCCGCCAAGCCCGTCATCGTCTCCGGCACCGACCCGTCCCACCCCACCATCACGGTGGACGGCGTCGACGCCTCCGGGCCGATCCGTACCGAGGAGGTCACCTCCCGGGTCAGCGCCGTCAGCGCGGTCCCGGAGGTGCGGAGCCTGATCACCGAACTCCAGCGGACCATCGCCCGCGGTGCCGAGCACGGCATCGTCGTCGAGGGCCGGGACATCGGCACCACCGTGCTGCCCGACGCCGACCTGAAGATCTTCCTCACCGCCTCGCCCGAGGCCCGCGCCGCCCGCCGCTCCGGCGAGCTGAGGGGCGCCGACGTGACGGCCACCCGCGAGGCCCTGGTCAAGCGCGACGCCGCCGACTCCTCCCGTAAGACCTCCCCGCTCGCCAAGGCCGGCGACGCCGTCGAGGTGGACACCACCGAGCTCACCCTCGACCAGGTCATCGAGTGCGTCGTGACCCTGGTGGAAGAGCGGCGGAGCGAGGCGGCCGCCCGGTGACCGAGCCCTCCGCGAAGGGTGCGACCGTCGGCCGTGGCATCGGCATAGGGCTGATGTACGGCCTGTGGAAGCCGCGCGTCCTCGGCGCCTGGCGGGTGCCGGCCGCCGGCCCCGTCATCCTCGCCGTCAACCACGCGCACAACATCGACGGCCCCATGCTCATGGGCACCGCGCCGCGGCCCGTGCACTTCCTCATCAAGAAGGAAGCGTTCGTCGGGCCGCTCGGCGGTTTCCTCGAGGGCATCGGGCAGCTCAAGGTCGACCGCTCCGGCACCGACCGCACCGCCATAGGCAACGCCCTCGCGGTCCTCGAGCACGGCGGCGTGCTCGGGATCTTCCCCGAGGGTACCCGGGGCGACGGCGACTTCGCGTCGCTGCGCGCCGGCCTCGCGTACTTCGCGGTCCGCAGCGGCGCGCCGATCGTCCCGGTCGCGGTGCTGGGCAGCACCGAGCGGCCCGGACGGCTGGTCAAGGCGCTGCCGCGGTTCCGCAGCCGCGTCGACGTCGTGTTCGGCGACGCCTTCGAGGCCGGGGACGGCAGCGGCCGGCGCACCCGCAAGGCGCTGGACGAGGCCACCCACCGCATCCAGGACCGGCTCACCGGCCATCTGGAAAACGCCAGGCGCCTCACCGGGCGCTGAGCGACACTCTCAGTAGTGCTCAGTAGTGGGCCCCGGCGACGGGGACCCACCGACCACCAAGATCAAGGAACGGACTTCATGAACGACCAGCACGACCACGGGGCACTTGGCGACGCCGAGTACGCGGAGTTCATGGAGCTCGCCTCGGAAGAGGGCTTCGACCCGGAGGACGTCGAGGGCGCGATCGAGGAGGCCGGGCACGGCCCGCTGCCCGTCCTCGCCGTCGTCGGCCGTCCGAACGTCGGCAAGTCGACCCTGGTGAACCGGATCATCGGCCGCCGCGAGGCCGTCGTCGAGGACCGCCCGGGCGTCACCCGCGACCGGGTGACCTACGAGGCCGAGTGGGCCGGCCGCCGCTTCAAGGTCGTCGACACCGGCGGCTGGGAGCAGGACGTCCTCGGCATCGACGCCTCCGTCGCCGCCCAGGCCGAGTTCGCCATCGACGCCGCCGACGCCTGCCTGTTCGTCGTGGACGCCACCGTCGGCGCCACCGACACCGACGAGGCCGTCGTCAGGCTGCTCCGCCGCGCCGGCAAGCCGGTCGTCCTGGCCGCCAACAAGGTCGACGGTCAGTCCGGCGAGGCCGACGCCGCCATGCTGTGGTCGCTCGGCCTCGGCGAGCCGTTCCCGGTCTCCTCGCTGCACGGCCGCGGCACCGGTGACCTCCTCGACGAGGTCCTGAAGGCCCTGCCCGAGGCGCCCGGGCAGCGCTTCGGCAACGCCGTCGGCGGCCCCCGCCGCATCGCCCTCATCGGCCGCCCGAACGTCGGCAAGTCCTCCCTCCTCAACCGGGTCGCCGGCGAGGAGCGGGTCGTCGTCAACGAGCTGGCCGGCACCACCCGCGACCCGGTCGACGAGCTGATCGAGCTGGGCGGCAAGACCTGGAAGTTCGTGGACACCGCGGGCATCCGCAAGAAGGTCCACCTCCAGGAGGGCGCGGACTACTACGCCTCGCTGCGTACCGCCGCCGCCATCGAGAAGGCCGAGGTCGCGGTCGTCCTCATCGACACCAACGACTCCATCTCGGTCCAGGACCAGCGGATCATCACCATGGCCGTCGAGTCCGGCCGCGCGCTCGTCATCGCGTACAACAAGTGGGACGAGCTGGACGAGGAGCGCCGCTACTACCTCGAGCGCGAGATCGAGACCGAGATGCAGCAGGTCTCCTGGGCGCCCCGGGTCAACGTCTCCGCGAAGACCGGCCGCCACATGGACCGGCTGGTCCCGGCGATCGAGACCGCGCTCGAAGGCTGGGAGACCCGCGTCCCCACCGGCCGTCTGAACGCCTTCCTCGGCGAGCTGGTCGCCGCCCACCCGCACCCGATCCGCGGTGGCAAGCAGCCCCGCATCCTGTTCGGTACGCAGGCGGGCACCAAGCCGCCCCGGTTCGTGCTCTTCGCCTCCGGCTTCCTGGAGCACGGCTACCGCCGCTTCATCGAGCGCCGGCTGCGCGAGGAGTTCGGCTTCGAGGGCACCCCGCTGCACCTGTCGGTGCGCGTCCGCGAGAAGCGCGGCAAGAAGAAGTAAGCACACAGCGGTACGGCCGAGGGCCGGGGCGTCGTCGGACACCCCGGCCCTCGGCCGTACCGCTTCCTGCGTCGGACGCGCCCGTACGGGGCGCTCAGGCACCGCCCCCGGTGCCGGGCGGCAGCGCGTACGCCGACCAGCCCCGGCCGGTGCCGGTGCCCGCCCGGGGGAGCGCCCCCGGGCCCGTGCCCGCGGCCGTGGGGCCCGGGCCGGCGTGTCCGCCGGGTCTCGGGCCGGCCGGGGCGGGACCGGGGCCGAGACCCCGGCCCGTACCGAAGGGGCGGAAGAGCAGGTCGTCCTCGCCGCCGCGGTCGCCCGGCAGGGTGCGGAAGGCGCGGCGGAACTCGGCGTACAGGGCGTCGTAGATCGGCGTCGTGGAGAACGCCGGGAATCCCGGCGCGCTGTCCCGGGCCGGGCGCATGCCGGGGATGGGGGCGAGGCCCGGAGTCGGGTACGGCTGCGGAAATGGGTCGTATGCGTGCACATATCTGCCAACGACCCCGGCGTCCGCGGGATGCGGGCGGGGCCCGGAATGAGCCGCCGCCCGCCCGGACCGCGCGCCGTACTCGTACCCGTACCCGTCCTCCCCTCGCGGTACGGGCCGCTCGCTCACGTGCCGGCCAGCGGCAGCGCCGCGGCCACCAGGCAGCCGTTGGCCGCCGCCTTCTCCAGGGCGTCGCGCAGCAGGTCCTCGCGCGGCTGCTGGCCGATGGCGCCCACCGGGGCGGCGAAGACGAGCACCGTGTGCGACTTGTTGGCCGCCGTCCGCCAGCCCTCGGTGACCTGGAGCGGCTGGTGCGCCTGCCACCAGGCGACCTGGCCCGTGCCGCTCATGCCCGGCTGCAGGACCGAGTGCAGCCGGCCCATCGCGACCAGCACCGACCAGCCGGGCAGCGGCGCGGGCTTGCTGTTGACGTCGGCGACGGGCTGGAAGCCCTGCTCGACGAGGAGCGTCAGGAACTCGTCCGTCAGCCCGTCCGAGCCGGGGCGGGCGACCGGGGCGGTGGGCTCCACGACGAGCGCCGGGTGCAGCTCGCCCTCGATCAGCACCAGACCGCTGGTGACGCCGAGGACCGCCTGCCGGGGGTTCTCGGTGGCGAGGGACTCGGCGGCGTCGGCGGCCGTGATCGAGGCGACCGCGCCCTGGAGCTGCTCCTCGGCGACCCGGACCACCTGGGACCGGATACAGCCGGCGTGCGCGAAGGCGAGCACGGCGGTCTCCTCGCCGACGAACAGCACGGTGCTGGTGCGCTCGCGCTCGGAGTCGCCGGGCGTACGGCAGGAGGTGCAGTCGTAGCTGCCCGGGGCGTTCTCCCCGGCGAGCAGTCGGTCGGCTTCTTCGTCGCCGATCTCGGCGCGTACGTCCTCACTGACGTCGAGCATGCGCGGCACGGGTGGCTCCCTGGACTCTTCGCGGGGTGACGGGCCGGGCGGCTCCCGGTCGTCTCATGCCGAGTTCAACGGGGAACCCTCGGCCGGGGTCACGCGTGAAGCGCCGCCAAGTTGCGCGGAAACGGCCGCGCGCCCTCGCGGAGCGTCGGCGCCGGCCGGGTGACATGTGAACGGTGTTCCGCGCGGCGGCCCCGCCGGGGCCCGGAACGGCTGCCTAGCCTGCCCCATGGCGAAGACCCGAGCACTCCGATGGCGCACGGCCGCCGCCGGCGCCGCGGCAGCGTTCCTCCTCCCGGCCCCCGGCGCCGCGGCCGCCGCGCCCACCCCGGTCGAGCCGTGCGTCCGCGACCACTGGCCGTGGGGGTGCGTCGCCGACTGCGAGAGCGCCGGTGACTGGCACGCGAACACCGGCAACGGCTTCTTCGGCGGGCTGCAGTTCCGGCAGTCGACCTGGGAGGAGTTCGGCGGCGGCCGGTACGCCCCGCGCGCCGACCTCGCCACCCGCGCCCAGCAGATCACGGTCGCCGAGGACGTCCTGCGCGTCCAGGGCTGGCAGGCCTGGCCGGTCTGCTCGCGGCGGTACGGCCTGAGCGGCCGCGCCCATGTCGTCCAGCCCGGGGACACCCTCGACCGGATCGCCGCCCGCTTCTCGGTCGAAGGCGGATGGCAGGCGCTGTACGCGGCGAACCGCTCGGTGATCGGCCCGGACCCGGACCGCATCGCCGTCGGCATGATGCTGAGCCTGCCCTCGTGACAGGGCCGGGGGCGGCGGGCGCGGGGACGCGACCCGGCTACAGTCGGCCACGACCACATACGCTTGCCCCAGGGGGACCGGCACAGCCATGCGCGTTTCTTTCCTGCTCCACAACGGCTACCACATCGGCGGCACGATCCAGGCGACCTTCACGCTCGCCGCCGAGCTGGCGGCCCGTCACGAGGTCGAGATCGTCTCGGTGTTCCGCCACCGCGACGAACCCGTGCTCGGCGTCCCCGACGGAGTGAGCCTGCGTCATCTGGTCGACATCCGGAAGAACAGCCCCGGGTACGACGGCGACCACCCCGACTTCCACCGCCCCGCCCGGGTCTTCCCGCGCGGCGACGGCCGCTGGAAGCAGTACAGCGCCCTCACCGACGCCCGCATCGGCGCGCACCTCGCCGCCGTCGAGGCCGACGTCGTCGTCGCCACCCGCCCCGGGCTCAACGTGCAGCTCGCCCGGCAGGCGCCGCGCGGGCCGGTGCTCGTGGGGCAGGAGCACCTGATCCTCGACGGGCACAGCTACCGGCTGCGCCGCGACATCGGCCACGAGTACGCGCTGCTCGACGCCGTCACCACCGTCACCGAGGCCGACGCCCGCTCCTACCGGGCGCTCGCGCTGCCCGGCGTACGGATCGACGCGGTGCCCAACAGCGTGCCCGCGCCGCGGGTGCCGCCCGCCGACCCCGCCGCGAAGATCGTCGTCGCGGCCGGCCGGCTCACCCCGGTCAAGCGGTACGACCTGCTGATCGACGCCTTCGCCGAGGTGGCCGCCGCCCGCCCCGACTGGACGCTGCGGATCTACGGCACCGGCGACGCCGCCGACAACCTGAAGAAGACCCTGGCCCGGCAGATCGACCGGCTCGGCCTCGGCGAGAACGTCCGCCTCATGGGCACCGCGCACCCGATGGAGCCGGAGTGGGTCAAGGGCTCGCTGGCCGCGGTCACCTCGCGGCGCGAGTCCTTCGGCATGACCATCGTCGAGGCGATGCGCTGCGGGCTGCCGGTGGTCTCCACCGACTGCCCGTACGGCCCGGCGGAGATCATCGAGGACGGCGTCGACGGCCGGCTCGTCCCGGTCGACGACACGGCCGCCGTCGCGGGCGCGCTGCTCGCGCTCATCAACGACGACGAGGCCCGGGCCCGGGCGGCGAAGGCGGCCCTGGCCGCCTCCGAGCGCTTCGACCCCTCGCGGACGGCGGTCCGGCACGAGGAGATCTGGACCGGGCTCGCCGCCGCGGGCGCCGGCCGGCCGCGCGCCCACGCCCCGGCCCGGGCCGCGCTGCACCGTGCCGTCGGCACCGTCGTCGACGCCGTCTACACGGCGAAGTCCCGGGCGGGTGCCCTGGTCCGCCGCTTCCGCTGAGCGCCCGCCGCGGGAAACTGTGGGGATCCTGTGAATACGGTGCGGGGAGCGGGCGTGGAATTCCCCGTCGGGGGCATTCGTGCGGAATTCGGGAGTGGATATTCACCGGTGCGTTCCCGGTGCGTGAAATTCCGGGTAAACGGCTGGAATCCGACCCCGGAGACACGGTTGGTGAAGAACGGGGCCATGTCAAACGTATGTCGGGAAGCTGTGACACAAGCGTGACCGGCAAGGTACTAACGTGATCTGTATGACACCCGAACACGCACCCGAAACGTATGTGGGACTCCGCGTCGAGGAGGCCGAACGGCTCGCCAGGATCCGCGGCTGGCGGGTCGTCCGGATCCTGCCGCCGGGCGCGGTCGTCACGATGGAGTACATGGAAGGGCGCATCGACTTCGAGGCCGAGAACGGCGTCGTCACCCGCGCCTGGCGCGGCTGAGCCGACCGGTCCGGGGAGGTATCGAGGCCATATGACGGGAGGGCCCCGGCCGATCGGCCGGGGGCCGCCCCGCCCATTGCTGTGGTTTGTGGCAGCCCCCCC
>NZ_JBEYHT010000054.1:0-54357 GCF_040635425.1 Streptomyces laurentii
CCTCACCCTCTCCACCCTCACCCTCACCCTCATCACCACCCTCCGCCCCAAAATCGACCCCACCACCCCCACCTACCCCCAATACTGGTGGTAACCAGGCTCCGCGGCGTCTGCCAGACTGCGCCCCGTGGAGCTTCTCGACATCCTGACCGCCATGGCGAAGACGGGCCGTCTGGGACCGGTGTCCATCGGCACCGACTGGGACGAGGTGACCGCGGCACTCGGCGAGCCGTGGGACATCGGAACGCTGGGCCATGACGCAGAGTGGCCGCGGCTCTTCGCCTACGGAGACCTCGAGCTGAGTGTCTGTCAGTGCCGCAGGGTCGCCTTCGTCTTCGTCCAGACCTGGCGTGACACCGTCGAGCTCCCGCCGTCAGTCGCCGGAGGGGCCGGCGTGTTCCCCGGGCTCGTCTCGTACGCGGATGTCACGTCCGCCCTGGGCCAAGCCGACTGCCCCTGGCAACCCAACCCCGCCCTGACTTTCGCCGACCAGTGCTCGCTCACTGTCACCTCGTCAGGAGCGGGCTTCACCTTCGAGATTCCCGAGGGCGCAGATCCCCTGCTGAACATCGTGGATCTCCCCGGCGACGGCCACGACTGCGCCGGATAGCCCTCGTGCTCCCGCCCCTGACACACTCCCCCGTCCCCACCCCATCCCCACCCCATCCCAACCCCCAGTTCCCTGCGGCAAGGTCGATTGTCAGTGGTGGGTGAGACGGTAGGGGTGTCGAAACGGAATGAGGGGGAGTTCTCATGTCGGGGAACCAGAACTACATCAATCACGTCGCTCTCGTGCTGGACGCCAGTTCGTCCATGTCGCACCTGCGGAGCAAGGTCATCGAAGTCGCCGATCAGCAGATCGCCTATCTGGCGCGGCGTTCGGGAGAACTCGATCAGGAAACCCGAGTGACGGTGTACGTCTTCTCGGACAAGGTGGAATGCGTCGTCTACGACAAGGACGTCCTGCGGATGCCGTCGCTGAAGCAGTTGTACCGCGTCGGCGGAATGACGGCTCTTCTGGCGGCCACACTGAAGTCGCAGCGGGAACTGGCGCAGACGGCTCAGCTGTACGGTGACCACAGTTTCCTGACGTTCGTTCTCACCGACGGGCAGGAGAACGCGAGTCACCGCGGCCCGGACGCCCCCGCCAAGGATCCGCGGAAGCTGGTCGAGGCCGTCGCCGGGATGATCGAGACCCAGGAGGACAACTGGACGCTGGCCGTCCTGGTGCCCGACCAAATGGGCAAGCGCGAGGCCATGCGGTGCGGTTTCCCGAAGGACAACATCGCCATCTGGGACGCCACGAGCACCCAGGGTCTCGAAGAGGCCGGGCAGGTCATCCGGGCGGCCACCGAGAAGTTCATGGTGGGTCGCGCCCAGGGCATCCGGGGGTCGCGGGCCGTGTTCTCCACGGGCGGGGACGCGGTGAACAAGGACACCATCAAGGCGGCGGGCCTCACGCCGGCGAAGCCGTCGGAGTACGAGCTGATCCCGGTCACGCGGGACGCGGGGATCCGGGACTGGGTCATCGAATCCGGGCACACGTACCGTACGGGCGGTGCGTTCTACCAGCTGAGCAAGTCGGAGAAGATACAGGCGCGCAAGCAGATCGCGGTCCTGGAGAAGAAGACGGACCGGGTGTTCACCGGCCCGGAGGCCCGGGCCCTGCTCGGCCTGCCGGACGCGGAGGTCCGCATCAAGCCGGACCACAACGACGACTTCACCGTCTTCGTCCAGAGCACGAGCGTGAACCGGAAGCTCGTCGCGAACACCAGGCTGCTGCTCATGATCTGACCATTCGTGGCGGACCCGTGCCGGGCGGCTCGACGCCGTCCGGCACGGGTCCGCAGGGGTGTCACGGCGCCGCGTTCCCCGTACTCCGTCCCCGGTCAGTCCTCGTACGCCTCGGACAGAGCCGTGGCGATCAGCCGGGTGGCGAAGTCGGGGTCCTCGGTGATGTTGTTGATGTGCTCCGCGAGCAGGAAAGCGGTCGCTTCCAAGGGGGTCATCTCCTCCTTGGTCCAGTAGCCGTACTGCTTCCGCCACAGGTTGGGACTCAGGCCTGTGCCCGCCGCGATGACCAGGCCCGCCATGGTCGGAATGACCTCGCGTGGAATACTCATGGTCATCATGCGCATCGTCGCCACGAGGTTGGGCACCACGTATTCGATGACGTCCTTGTCGTGATCTTCGTACGCCATCCGCAGCCATTTCATGTACATGTAGATGAGCGTGCAGGCGCCGTCCAGGAGTTCGTCGATTCCCCCGGGGCCGAGAGACGCGGCGAACTGTTCGACCATCTTCTGCTGCTCACGATCGGGTTCCGTCTTACCGCCGTGAACGGCTCGGAGACGGGAATCGATCATCATGAGGGCCGCGCCGACATCACCAGTCGGAGCGTGTTCGGGACCGCAAGGCGATGACACGGAAAGATGCCTCCTCACGCGCCCCCTGACGGGGCGGCACGACATATTCCGTAACAGTAGACCGCCGATCCGGACGCCGGACCCGGAATGCGTTTCCTCCCCGAAGCCGGCAAACACGCACATTCGTTCAGGCCGCCACACCCGCCCCACCCCCTCACCCCCCTCACCCCCCTCACCCGAGAGTCCTCGCGCGGGGGCGAGCCGGTCCTGGGCCCCTTGGCGGCACGATCAACGCCGGCGGTCCGCCGATGAGTGGACCGACCGGCCCTTCCCTTCCGCTGGATGGACCCACTCGTTTCGGCGGTTTGGCCGAAGTGTGTGTAGACCGGATAGATGCCTGGGGCATGTAGTGGGGACGGCACCACGACCAAGACCGACGATCGCCTTCTGCGAGGTCCCCATGACCGAAGCCGTGGCTTTTCCCCAGAGTCGAACCTGCCCCTACCACCCGCCGGCCGCCTACGACACGTTGCGCGAGGAGCGCCCGCTGTCGCGGGTGACCCTGTGGAACGGGCGTGAGGTGTGGGTCGTCACCGGGCACCAGGCCGCACGCGCCCTGCTCGCCGACCAGCGGCTGTCCACCGATTCCACACAGGAGGGGTTCCCGCTGCTGGCCGAGCGGGCCGAAGCCGCGGCACGGCGGCGCAGAGCGGCGCTGCTGGGCTGGGACGACCCGGAGCACAACGTGCAACGGCGCATGCTGATCCCGAGTTTCACGCTACGCCGGGCCGAGGGCCTGCGTCCGCGGATCGAGGCGATCGTCGAGCGGCTGCTGGGCGAGCTGGAGGCCGCAGGGTCGTCGGCGGAGCTGGTGAGCGCGTTCGCGCTGCCGGTGCCGTCCATGGTGATCTGTGAGCTGCTGGGCGTCCCGTACGAGGATCACGAGTTCTTCGAGGAGCAGTCGCGGCGCTTGCTCCGTGGCCCCAAGGCCGCGGACATAGAGGCCGCGCGGCTCCGTCTCGAGGGCTATCTCGGCGAACTGATCGACGGCAAGCAGACGAAGCCGGGTGAGGGCGTCATCGACGATCTGATGACCCGGCAGCGCGAGGAGGGCCGGCCCGACCGCGACGAGCTGATCCAGCTGGCCCTGATACTGCTGGTCGCGGGGCACGAGACCACGGCGAACATGATCTCGCTGGGCACGTTCACCTTGCTGCGGCAGCCCGAGCGGCTGGCGGAGCTGCGGGCCGATCCGTCGCTGCTGCCCGCGGCCGTGGAGGAGCTGCTGCGCTTCCTGTCGATCGCGGACGGGATGGTGCGGGTGGCCCGGGAGGACATCGAGGTCGGGGACGTCGTGATCCGGGCGGGCGAGGGCGTGGTGTTCTCGACGTCGGTGATCAACCGGGACGGCTCGGTGTTCGCGGATCCGGACTCGCTGGATTGGTCGCGTTCCGCCCGCCACCATCTGGCGTTCGGGTTCGGCATCCATCAGTGTCTGGGGCAGAACCTGGCGCGGATGGAACTGGAGATCGCGCTGGGGGCGCTGCTGCGCAGGCTGCCGGGGCTGCGGCTGGCCGCGCCGGCCGAGGAGATCCCTTTCAAGCCGGGGGACACGATCCAGGGGATGCTCAAGCTCCCCGTCGCTTGGTGAGAGGAAGCTGCCGGATGCGTATTTCCGTCGACACGGGTGTGTGTATCGGCGCGGGCCAGTGCGCGCTGGTCGCCCCCGAGGTGTTCACGCAGGACGAGGACGGCTTCAGCATGGTCCTGCCGGGGCGCGAGGACGGGCCGGTCGGGCCGCTCGTGCGGGAGGCGGTGCGGGCCTGTCCCGTGCAGGCGATCACGGTGAACGAGTAGCTTCCCCGCGCACCGCTCCACGGGTCCGGCCGGGTCGATCACATCGACCCGGCCGGACCCGTGTCACCGCTTCACCGCGCCACCGCTCTCAGGTATGCGTCGAGTCCGCCGTGTCCGCGGGGTGCACCGGGCGCAGGACCGTCATGGTGTCCTCTTGTCGTGCCACCATCGCGTACGGGAATCGGTCCAGCTCCAGGCAGAGGGCGGCGTCGTCCTGGTGGATGCCCCGATGCCCGCGCCGCACGCCGTCGGCGAGTCGGGCGGCCCCGCGGGAGGTGCGGGCGCGGTGGAGATACGGCTCCGCGTGCTCGATCTCGCCGGGTTCCGCGTCGCCGCCCACCGGGCCGGCGAGGGCGCGGCGGCTGATGTACTGAGCGCAGGCCAGATCCTCCTCCGCCTGGCCGTCGTCGCCGGTGACCACGAAGGTCACCGGCCGGGTGCCTCCTTCGGCGCGCAGCAGGCGGGCCGTCGCGCCGGCCACCACGAAACTCGCGCACAGGACGAGCGGGGCGCCGGCGACCGCAAGTGCGCCGCGCGTACCGGCCGTCGTCCGCTGGATGAGGGTGCGACCGGTCAGGTCGGCGGAGCGGACGAGTCCGGGCGAGTTCACGAGGTCGAATCCGGGGGCCGGGGCACCGTCTTTCAGCGCGAGCCAGTCGGGATGCGCTTCCTTCCATTCCAGGGCGGACCGATCGGTCCCGGCCAGGACGATCCGTTCGGCGCCGCGCGCGAAGGCCCAGGCGGCGACCGTGAACGCGCGCATCACGTCGATGACGACGGCGACGCTCCCGGTGGTGGCCGTTCCCGGGGACTCGGCGGGGTCGGGGATGCCGGTGAAACGGTGCTTCATGCCGTCATCCTGCCGGTCACCTGCCGCTCGGCTCCAGAGGCCGTCACTATCCTGCTCGAAAAGCACATAAGCGTACGGGGAGAGGGACCTCTGATGGGGAACTGGGTTTGGATACCGCTTGTCCTGTTCTGGACCGGCGGGTTCGCCTGGGCCGCGGACAACGTCCGTACGGCACTGAGGAACCGGCACGAGCGCAAGATGGAGATGCTGGAGGCCCACCGCCAGGAGCGGCTGGCGCTGGACGCCTCGAACCGGACGCCCGAGCCGGTGTGCGGATGCACGCATCATCTGGCCAAGCACGACAAGCAGGGCCGGTGCCACGAGCGGGTGGAGATCCCGGTCGCCTGGGACGAGAACAAGAAGCCGCTGCGGTTCGAGGCCGGGCAGTGCAACTGTCAGCAGTACGTGGGGCCGCAGCCGTTGTCCACGGTCTACGCGGATGAGCTGACCGATCTCTAGACGGCCCCGGGCGACGGTAGCCCTGGCGACGGGACTGCGGGCAGGACTGCTGGGGTGCTCCTCGGCTGACGAGCACCCCATCGCCGTGGAGGACTCCGCGACGGAGGCACGCGTGGTCTCCTCCTGTTGGAGTGTCGAGGTCGGAAGTCCGACCCGCTGCCCCCTCACCTTCGAATGATCTTGTGATGCAGAATGGCCGGCATGAGACTCCCGGCCCCTCTGCATGTGCTCAACGAGGGCATCGCGTTCCTTTTGGAGCTCGCGGCACTCGCGTGCCTTGCCTGGTGGGGCTGGCACAGTGCGGAGAGCATCGCGCTACGGCTGGTTCTCGCCATCGCGGCACCCGTGGCGGCGGCTGTCGTGTGGGGGTTGTTCGCCTCCCCCAAGGCGACGTTCACGCTGCCCCTGGCCGGTGTCCTCGCGGTGAAGGCGCTGGTGTTCGGCGCCGCGGTGGCCGCCCTGTGGGCGGTCGAACGCCCCACGTGGGCCCTGGTGTTCGGAATCGTCGCCGTTGTGAACACGGGCCTCGCGGCCCTGGACTCCCAGGCCGCGATGCACCGCTGAACCCTGAGGCCTGCTGTACGGAGCGGACGTGACCGTGACCGCGTTCGCGACCGAACAGCAGGCCCTCGGTACGCCGCCCAGTCGGCGGGCCGGACGGAAGACGGCGTATCTCCGGCGATTCGCTACTCCCGCCCGCCGGACGCTCCCTCCCACCTGGCGCGCGCCCCGGTGACGTACGCACGGCCGGTCAGCGCCGCCGCCAGCGCCGACAGCACCACGCTGGTCCACAAAGCGCCACGTGGGTCGCCCGCATTGGCGGTCACGGCGGCCGCCAGCAACGGGCCGGCGAATGCTCCGATGTTGAGCGACACCGTTGCGAAGGCGCCCGAGAGGGACGGTGCTTCGGTCGCGAGTCGCAGCACGCGGTTGACGAGTGTCGTGCCGAGCGCGAAGGACAGTGTGCCCTGGACGGCCGCGAGGACGAACAGGGCCACGGGGTGCGCCGCGACCAGGGCGAACAAGGTCCACGCGGCGACGAGGACACCGAGAGCGAGGGGCACTCTGAGGGTGGTGCGGCCCGCGAGGGTGACGCCGGCGAACGCCCCCAGTCCGAAGGTCGCGAGCAGCGCGGGGACGATGCCGGACGGTAGGCGGGTGACGTCGGTGGCGACGAGGGCCAGGAACGCGAAGCCGGCGAAGGTGGCGCCGTTGACAAGGGCGCCGGAGACGAGGGCGGCCCGCAGCGGCCGCGAGCGGAGGGTCCTCAGTTCGTTCCTGAGAACGTGGTGGGCTGGACGCGAGCCGTCGCCGGATGAGGCAGCGGGCGGTGGGGTGGCCGGCACTTCCCCGGCTCCGGGCACGGGGTCGCCTTCCCGGTCGGCGAAGGTGGCGCGGGCCGGGCGCAGGAGCAGGGCGAGCGCCGGCAGGCACAGGGCGGCAACGGCCCGGAACACCCAGCGCCAGCCGAGGTGTTCGCCCAGCGCCGCGCCCGCCGGGACGCCGACGACGCAGGCCAGGGTGACGCCTGACAGGAGGACGGCGGTCGCGCGGGCCTGCCGCGCCGGGCCGGCCAGGGCGGCCGCATAGGGCAGGGCCACCGCGAGGAATCCGGCGTTCGCCATCGCGGCGGCGACCCGGGTCGCGTACAGGACGGCGACGTCCGTCGTCAGCGCCCCGACGACGTGGACGACGACGAAGGCCGTCAGGAATCCGGCCAGTGCGGGGCGCGGGCGTCCGCGCGCTCCGAGCACCGCCATGAGCGGTGCGCCGACGATCATTCCGATCGCGTACGCCGAGGTCAGACCGGCGGCGGTCGAAGGGGACACGGACAGGTCGCGGGCGAGGCCGGGGACCAGTCCGGAGAGCATGAACTCGGAGGTGCCCTGGGCGAAGACGGCGAGACCCAGGACATGGACGAAGAAGGGCACGGGTGTCGGCTCCGGTGACGAGAGTGCGGACCAGATGGATCCGTGGGCCGCGCGCCGCATCGCGCGCAGGTGCCCGTTCGGATCCGGGACGCGTCTGTGGTCACGCGTGGCGGAGCCGGCCGGGAACCTGGCGGTTCCGGCTCAGCTCGGGCTCCGCCGCCGGGTGACCGGCGGCTGGATTCTCTCCGACTCGGGGCTCGTCACGCCGCGAACGGTATCCGTCGTCCGGACGGCGGGACAACCGGTTTTCCGTGCGGAGCGTCCGGGCCGCGCCAAGGGGCCTCGGGCGCGCTCGCCCGTACCCCCGCGACACGGGCCTCAGCGGACGGCTTCCTCCCGTAGCGCCTGCTCCACGGCGGCCAGTTCCTTCAGCGCCCCCGTCACCGACTCCTCCGACGCGGCGACGTGCGGCAGCCGGACGTCCGGCGTGGGGATCCGCCCCTGGGCGTGGAGGACGCCCTTGATCACGGTCGGGTTCGGCTCGGCGAACAGGCGGGCCGACAGGCGCGCCAGGTGATGGCCGAGGGTGCGGGCACGGGGTACGTCGCCGGTACGCCAGGCGTCGACGAGTTCGACGAACCGGCCGGTGGCCAGGTGGGCGGAGGCGAGGATCCCACCGGCCGCGCCGAGCGCGAGCAGCGGCGAGGTGAACACGTCGTCGCCGGCCAGGACGGCGAAGCCGGGCGGCAGGTCGCCGAGGAGGTCGACGGTGTCCTGGTCGACGCCGCCGACGGCGTGCTTGACGCCGACGACGCCGGGGATCCGGCCGAGGGCGCGCAGGGTGGCGGCGTCGACCGGAAGCCCGGTGCGGTACGGGATGTGGTAGACGATCAGCGGTACGGGGCTGTCGGCGGCGAGCCGCGTGAAGTGGGCGATCACGCCGTCCCGGGCCGGGCGGACGAACGCGGGGACGGTCACCAGGGCCGCTCGGATCTCCGGTACGCGGGCCAGGGCGGCGAGTTCCCGGGCCGCCGCGGCCGTGGCGCCGTGGCCTGCGCCGACGACGAGCTGGGCGTCGCGTTCCCGGCAGACCCGGGCGCACGTGTCGACGACGGCCCGCCGTTCGTCGGGGTCGAGGGCGGCGGTCTCGCCGGTGGTGCCGAGCGCGACGAGTCCGGCGGCGCCGTCGTCGAGGGCGGTGTGCGCGAGTCCCGCCAGCGCGTCGAGGTCGGGGCGCCCGTCGGGGGCGAAGGGGGTGACGAGGGGTACGTGGATCCCGTACGGGAGGAAGTCCTGTGCCATGCCGTCGAGCCTGCGGGCGCGGCACCCTCCAGGTCCAGTTCGCATTTTCGACGGGAAGCGTAAGCTGAGCTGATGCTTGATGTACGACGTCTGCGGCTGCTGCGCGAACTGGCCCTGCGCGGAACCATCGCCGCCGTGGCCGAGGCCCTGGCGTTCACTCCGTCGGCGGTGTCGCAGCAGCTCGGCACTCTGGAGCGGGAGGCGGGAGTGGCGCTTCTGGAACGTTTCGGGCGCGGGGTACGGCTGACGCCGGCCGGGCGGAATCTCGTCCGTCACGCGGAGGCGGTCCTGGAGCGTCTCGAACAGGCGGAGGCCGAACTCGCCGAGGCGCGGCACGGCCCGGCGGGGCCGCTGCGGATCGGGGCCTTCCCGACGGCGACGCGGGCGCTCGTGCCGGAGGCGCTCGTGCTGCTCGCGGCCCGGTTTCCGGCGCTGGAGCCGATGGTGAGCGAGATGGATCCGGCCGGAGTGGCGCACGCGTTGCGCGCGGGGGACCTGGATGTGGCCCTCGTCCACGACTACGACCTGGTGCCGGCGCCGCCGGAGCCGGGGCTCGCCGCCGTGCCGCTGTGCGAGGAGGCGATGTACCTGGCCTGCCCCGGCGACGGGGGCGACGTCGATGACGCGGCGGTCGGCTCTGGCGGCCTGGAGTTGCTCGCGCCGCACCGGAGCGTGCCGTGGATCATGGCGGCGCCGGACACGCTGTGCCGGGCGGCGACCGAGCAGATGTGCCGGGCCGCGGGGTTCGTGCCGCGGGTACGGCACCAGGTGGACGAGTTCGCGACGGTGCTGGCGTTCGTGGCGGCGGGCCACGGCATCGCGGTCGTACCCCAGTTGGGGGCGGCGGACCCGCCCGCGGGGGTGCGTCTGACGGCTCTTCCGGTCCGGCGCAGGACCCGGGTCGCGTTCCGTGGCGGCGCCGGCGCCCACCCGGCGGTCGCCGCGCTCACCCGGGCCCTGCGGGACGCCGTACCGGAGTCTCTGCGGATGATCTCCTCCCCCGGCGCGGAGGTCCCCATGCCGTCCCCGCTCCCATCCCCGTCCGCACCCTGACGCGAGATATTGTAACGAGCGATCCAAAACATCTAGGGTGAGGCCATGGCGCGACCGAGGATGTTCGACGAGGAGCGCGCCCTGGGCGCGGCGATGCGCACGTTCTGGGAGAAGGGCTACGAGGCCACCTCCACCCAGGACCTGTGCGACGCCACCGGACTGGGGCGCAGCAGCATCTACAACACCTTCAAGAGCAAGCACGATCTGTTCGCGCGCGCGTTGACCCACTACATCGACACGACGACGGCCACCCAGCTGGTGATCCTGGGGGACAGCCGGCTCAGCGGGGCGGACCGGTTGCGCGCCCTGCTCGCCGTGATCGTGGACGCCGAGACCGAACACCGGACGGGCGGACGCAGTATGGGCTGCCTGACCGTGAACACCACGGTCGAGCTGGCCGGCCGGGACCCGATGGCCGCGAGCCTGCTGGAGCGGGACACGGCCCGCCGGCTGGCGGCCCTGCGCGCGGTGATCGAGGAAGGTCGCCGCGACGGCAGCATCACCTCGCCCCGGGAGGCCGGGGCGCTGGCACGGTTCGTCAACGCGGCCATCGGCGGCATGCGCGTGTCCGGGCAGGGCGGCGCCGACCGGGCCACGCTGGAATCGATCGCCGAGGTCACGCTGGACGCGCTGACGCGCTGACCCGCTCCCCCGCCCTCTCCTCCTTCCCTCTCGTCCGACTCCCCCGCGCTCCGCGCCCGCATCGCGCGATGCATCCGCATGCCCACTTTTTGAACTGATCGATCCAAAACTATCCGACAGCGTCGCCGGCCCGTCCCCGGCCGGCGACGCGTTCCTTTACAAGGAGACCGACCGTGCCCCGTGCCGTATACGTCCTGGCGCTCGGCATCTTCGCCATGGTGACCAGCGAGTTCGTGGTCGCCGGACTGATGCCGCAGATGGCCGACGGACTGAACGTGACTGTCGGTCAAGTCGGCTATCTCATCAGCGCGTTCGCCGTCGCGATGTCGGCGGGTGGGCCGTTCCTGACCGTCGCGTTGATGAGATTCTCGCCGCGTACGGCCCTGATGGTGCTGTTCGCGGTGTTCCTGGCGGGCAACGTGCTGGCCGCCACCGCGACCGGATACGCCACGATGATGGCCGCGCGTATCGTCACGGGCATCGCCTCCCAGGCCTTCTTCGGCGTGGCCGTCTCGCTGTGCGCCACGCTCACCCGCCCCGAGGTGCGCGGCCGCGCCATCGCCGTGGCGATGAACGGCCTCATGCTGGGCACCTTGCTCGGACTGCCGATGTCCACCCTGATCGGCGACCGCTTCGGCTGGCGCGCCGCCTTCTGGACCATCAACCTGATCACCGTGATCGCCGCGCCGGCCACGGCCTTCGGCATCCCGCGCACCGCACGCCCCGAGGCGGGCGTCGGCTTCCGCCGCGAACTGGTCGTCTTCCGCAAACCCCGGCTGTGGCTGACGCTGTCCACGAGCACCCTCGTCATCGGCGCCACGTTCTCCGCCTTCAGCTACGTCAACCCGATCCTCACCGAGGTCACCGGCTTCTCGACCGGCACCGTGCCCCTCCTGCTCATCGCCTACGGCGCCGCCACCCTCGTGGGCAACACCGTCGTCGGCCGGCTCGCCGACCGCCACACAGCGGTGGTCCTCACCGCCGGACTCGCCCTCAACGCGGTCTTCCTCACCGGCTTCGCCCTCTTCACCGACCTTCCCGGCCCGGCGGTGGCCTGCCTGATGGGCATCGGCCTGGTCGGCGTCACCATGAACCCGGCGATGGCGACCCGCGTCCAGCGCGCGGGCAACCCCGGGCCGCTGGTCAACACGGTCCACTCCTCGTTCATCACACTCGGCGTCATCATCGGCTCCTCGGTCGGCGCCGCCCTGATCGGCCGGTGGGGTCTGCGTGCCCCGCTGTGGCTCGGTGCCGCCCTGGCCCTGACCGGACTGGCCACCGTCCTGCCCGACCTGCTCCGCCGTCCCGCCTCCCCCGTACGACCGCTCCCCGCGCCCCGGCCTGAGGAGCACGCGCCGCGCGTCGACGCCTGAACCAGTGCCGGGCGGCTGCCCGCGTCCGCCAACACGCCGTCCCCGGCGCCGCGTTCGGAGCCGGGAACGGTGCCCACGCGGCCGACCGCGCCGGCGCCGCGGCGGGCGTTCCGGCTCAGGAAGCGGTCAGAAGCGGTCAGGAGGGGAGACCCAGTCGCGGGCCGCCCTGGTCGCGCAGTCGCCGAAAGAAGGCCAGCACACCCGCGGAACCGCCGGCCCACGTGGCACTCGGCCGGGCGAGACCGGGGTCCGGGAACACGGGCCGGGACCACGGGCCGCCGCTGCGGCTCAGGATGAGCAGGGCGACGGTCTCGGCGGCGGCCCGGAACTCCTCGGCCGAGGTCGCCTCCGCCGCGTCCACCATCAACTCGCCCACCCCGGCCAGGCCGCAGCACTGGGTGACCAGCGGCATCCGGGGCGCCAGCGCGGCGCAGGCGCGCGCGGCCCGCAGGCCGAGGTCAAGATACCCAGGCTCGTCCAGGAGGCCGCCGGCCCGGACGAGTACGGATCCGATCCCGGCCAGGCCACGGCACCACGAGCCGTAGCGACGCGTCGCCCCCGGCGCGGAGGCCGCCGCGATGATGCCCGGTGTCACGGCGGCCAGCCGGGCGACGGCCTTCCCGGAGCGGCTGATCGCGTCCGGGTCCCCGACCGCCCCGCCGTACTCCAGCAGGAAGCAGACGACACCCGCCTCGCCGTGCGCGATGCCCTCACGGAGCGCGGCGTCGCCGGCCGATTCCCCGCCGGTCGGGGTGAGTCGGGCGGTTCCCGACGCCAGCATCCGGTCGCAGTCGGCGGCGACGGCGAGGTGCCGGTCCGCGGCGTGCGGGTGACCGGACCGGAGGGCGTGGCGGGCGAGCAGCAGCCGGCCGAGGCCGATTCCGGCGGCGCCCGCGATCAGGTCCGCCTCCGGCGGGCCGCCGTCCGGTGCGCGGTCCGGCAGGACGGGGTAGCCGAAGCCGGCGTCCGGGCCCGTGTCCGTATCCGCGTCCAGGCCCGTTCTCGTATCCGCGTCCGGTCCCGCGTCCCACCCCGCCTCCGCGAGGAAGAGTTCGACGCCGGTGCGTCCGGTGTAGAAGCCGGGTGGCAGGTTCCTGGACTGTTCCGCCGTCCACCGCGCCAACGCGGCGACGGTCGCCCGCACCCGAGGCCGGTCCGCGTGATGAAGGAGTTCCAGTCCGAGCCCCGCGCTCCCGCCGTACACGTCGATCGGCGTCGGGACGTTCAGCCGCGCGGCCCGGACCGGGTCCATGATCGCGTGTGCTTCCCGCACGCAGTACGCGACCGTGTGCTCGACGATCTCGTCCAGCAGGTCGCTGTCGATCCGGGGACGCGCGGGCCGGAGTACGGGCCCGGGCACCGTGGTGGCCGCCGCACCGGTGCGCAGGCGGTCGGCGGCGGCATTCCGTACGGTCGGGTCGAAGCTCAGGAGGCCGGCGATCGACGACCGGATCCCCCGGTGGGCGCGCCCGGGCAGGGCCCATTCCAGGCAGGCCAGGGTCCGGTCCCGGTTGACCTCGTGGTCGGAGTCGACGATCACCGGGTCCAGGCCGGTGGCGGCGAAGAAGAGACTGGCGCCGAGGGCGTAGTGGTCGTCGGCGGGGGTGGCCGGGCCCGTCGCGCGCAGCACCGGCTCGCTGTATCCGGGGGTCGCGCCTCCCGGGCCGACGCCGTCTCGCTCGCTGATCCCGAAGTCGATCACATGGCAGTGGCCGGGGCCGGAGGCGTCGAGCACGACGTTGTCGGGCTTGAGATCGCGGACGACCACGCCCCGGTCGTGGATCGCGTCCAGTACCCGCACGAGCCGGGTGGCGAGGGCGGACAGGGCGCCCGCCTGCCGGGGGTCGTCGTCTCGGAAAGGCCCATTCCGCAGGACCTCCTTGCGCAGGTCCCGGTCGCCGCAGCTGCTCGTCACCAGGTACTCGTCCGACCGGTGGGCGAAGTAGTCCCGTACGTAGGGCACGCCCGTGACGCCGTCGAGCGCGGTGAGGACCGCGTGCTCGTTGCGGAGCCGGTGGCGGGCGTCCGCACCGGACGCGTCCTCGCCCACGTAGGCCCTCGCCTGTTTGACGACCACCGACTGCCCGACCGCGCGGTCGACCGCGCGGTAGACATTGCCTCCGGGGGCGCGGGTGATGCCGGCCGTGACCGCGTAGCGTCCACCGCCGAGACCTGGCGCGGACGGCTCGTCCCGGTGTCCGGGGCCGGTCGTGAAGGGGTCCTCGGCCCAGGGCGGGCACCGGTAGCGGCCGACGGCCAAGCCGTCGAAGATCCGGCCGTCCGGCCCGGTCATGACGGATTCGATCCGCCCGCTCCGGCCGGTCCGGTAGTCGCCCGTGAAGGGGCCGTAGCGGTAGTAGACCGGGGCCCTCGGGTCGACCCGCCGGTCGCTGACGATCCGTGGGCCCTCCCGGTCGCGGAGCGCGGCGGCGAGTTCCCGGGCGACCTCGACCACGGTGCCGGGCGGAGGGTAGACGGTGATCGCCTTGCCGACGGCTCCGGCGCTCACCACACCGGAGTTGAGGCGGTGCAGGATCTCCGGATCGCGGGCGAACTTCGCGTGGCAGACGTGCCGGGACAACACCGCCGCGACGAGCCGGATCACATCGTCGAGGTCTCCGGCACGCGCCGAGACATGCAGTTTCCAGCCGTGTTCCATCGCCGGCATCCGCGGATCGTTCTGGTAGACCCACGTGTCGTCCGACCAACCGCTGCGGCCGGCGATGGAGACGGCCACCGCTACGAGTTCAGGTCGCAGGCGAAGCGGGTGGTGGCGGTCACCCAGGGGTCGGCGAGACACGCCGTGTGCTCACGGTCGGCGCGGTCGTCGTCCTCGAACGCGATCGCGTCGTCGTCGATCTCCAGCGGACCCGCGTCGCGGAATCCGTCGGTTCTCGGAAGATCCTGCACGGCTACGGGCATGGGGTGCCTCCTTGGTCGGTCGTGCGCTGGGGGGTAGGCAGAAGCCGGCCCCGGGAGTGGTGAACCCACTCGGCCGGGGACTCGCTGCACAAAAGGTAGGGAGGGGTGCGGTCGCTGACAAGAGGGCCGGAGCCGCCACTCTCGGACACCGTCGTCACACTGGCCCCTGACCCCGACCTCGTACGCGGCCGGAGTCGGGGTCCAGGTCGACCGCGACGACGAACTGTGCGGTCACCTTCGGCCGACGAGTCCCGACCCCGTCTGTCCGCCTGGCCACGAGGAGGGGGAACGGGGCGCGGCCAGGGCCTTGTCCGCTTCGTCCGACACCACGAGCCGGTCGCCGCCGAGCAGCGCCACGCCGACGAGCGCGGCGACGAATCCCGCGGGCGCGCGGCCGTCGTGCGCGCCGCCCGCAGTGAGCGGCACGCCGAAGGACACTCCCAGGACCGAGACCTTGGACAAGCTCCGTATGCGGCCGCCGAGTTGCCCCGCTTCGACCTCTGGTGGCCGGGTGGTTCCGCCGGGCCCCCGAGACTGCGTGCGGCCGCTGCACCGGGTGGGTGCGGTGGCTGTGGGTGGGGTCGGCTCGTGGTTCGAGTCGGTCATCGGAGCGGCGGATCAGCCCGGCGTCACCGCACCCTCTGGCACGCCGAACCACTCGTCCAGCGCCTCCGCCAGCCCGGCCGTCGACATCGGCGCCCCCGCGTCGGCCGCCCAGGCCGTGAAGCCGTCCGGCCGGACGAGGACCGCCGCCAGGTCCGGGCGGTCCGGGCAGCCGGCCGTCAGGGTGTCGACGCGGCCCGCATACCCCGCGGCGAGGGCCCGGAGCTCCGGGTCGTCGGTGAGGTCGAGCAGGAGCGCCCGGCCGCCGTGGAGGTGGTCCGCGAGGCGGCTGCCGTCGGTGAGTTCGAGGTCCGGGACGCTGCGGCCGGTCAGAGGGTGCTCGCCCGGCAGTCCGTACCGCACCCCGCCACCGTTGAGCCGCGCGGTGAGGTACGTGGTGCCCACCACCGTCCCCGCCAGGTCGCTGACGATCCCGCGCAGGGCCCGGGACTGCGGGTCCGGGCGCATGGCCGCGACCTGGGAGCGGGTCCAGTCCAGGACCCACGCACCGACCGGGTGCCGTTCGGAGGTGTACGTGTCCAGCAGCCCTTGCGGCGCCCGGCCGCCGATCACCGCGGCGAGCTTCCAGCCGAGGTTCATCGCGTCCCCGATACCCAGGCTCAGACCCTGACTCCCGAACGCGGAGTGCACGTGCGCCGCGTCGCCGGCCAGCAGAACCCGGCCCTTGCGGTACTCGGTGACCTGGCGGGCGTGGTCGGTGAAGCGGGTCGCGGTCAGCACCCCGGTGATCGTGACGTCCACGCCGGATACGCGGCGCAGCCGAGCCTGGAGGTCCTCGGCGGTGACCGGAGCGTCCCGGTCGGCCGGCGGGCCGTCGAACTCCACGGTGACGACGCGGCCCGGCATCGGCCCGTAGGCGTACACCCCGGTGTCCGTGGCGGTCCAGCCGATCTTCAGGTCCTCGGCGCCGGTCATCTCCACGACCGCCTGGTGACAGGTGATCTCCGGGTCCGTACCGGGAAATTCGAACCCCGCGAGCTTGCGGACCGCACTGCGGCCACCGTCACAGCCGACGAGCCAGCCGGCACGTAAGGTCCCGTGGCTGGTCCGCACGGTGACGGCCCCGTCGTCCGCGGTGAAGCCGGTCAGCTCCACCCCCCGGCGCACGTCGACGCCGAGCTCGTCCGCCCTCCCGCCGAGCAGCCGCTCGATGTCCTGCTGCGCCACGAAGGCGACCTCGGCGGCGGGTCCGGCGTCGCCGAGGCCCGGTTCCGTATGGTCGACCAGGTCGGCGCGCAGCATGATTCCGGCGAAGTGCCCGACGATGCCGAGCCCTTGGCCCGCGGCCCCGCCTCCGTCCCCGCCGTTCCGCTCGCGCACGAATGCCTGGAAGCGGTCCGTCGCCTGCCGCTGCAGCTCGGCCAGGGCGGGCAGCATGCCCCTGCGGTAGAGCGCCTCGGCGCTGGGCGTGGTGATCGCCCCGCCCTTGATCGTCGGGTTCACTTCGGTGAGGCGCTCCAGGACGGCCACCCGCGCGCCTCCGAGCCGGAGCTCGCAGGCCAGCATCAGTCCGACCGGGCCGCCTCCGGCCACCACTACGTCCACGTCATAGTCCATGGCGCCGACTATGACCGAGGGCCGCAGAAGCCAAAAAGGCGCTGAGGTGTCAAGGGACCAGTCCCGCACGGAGAATGGGGCCGGCAACGACCCGAGCGGCGGGTGACTGTCCGGACGCGGAGCACGCAGGCACGGGCCCCGCCGCATCCGGGCCGGAAGGCCGACGAATGCCCGGCACCGCGCCCGGCTCGCACGGACCGGGGCAGGCCAAGGACGGACGGCCTGTCGGATCGGCGTTCCCGCAGGCCGCGGCCGTGACAGTTTCGGGCTTCGCGAGCAGCTGCATGAGGGCGGAGGCCGCCTCGTCCCGGTGGAGCACCCCGCGCGGCACCGGGGCGACGGTCTCGGTGTGCGCAGCCGCTGCCGCGATCAGGTCAGGGAATAGTCAGCACCTGGCCGACGTCCACCAGATCCGGGTTGTCGATGCCGCTGGCAGCAGCGATGTCGTGGTAACGGTTCCCGTCGCCGTAGAAGCGTTCGGCGATGTCCCACAGGGTGTCGCCGGGTTCCACGGCGTACGTGCGCGGCTCCGGCATGAACACCGATACCTCTTCATCGGCAGACGCAGCGGGCGGTTCCTCTACGTAGACGGGTGTGTCGGTGTTGGTGTCCGAGGCCCACAGTGCACTGCCGTCGCTGGCGTACAGCACCACATTGCGGTCAGCCTGTACGACGAGGTGGCTGACATCACTGCCGTCGGTATCGGTGGCCCACACGGGTCCGTCGTCGGTGTAGAGCACGAAGTTGCCGTCGTGCTGGAGT
This sequence comes from Streptomyces laurentii, assembly GCF_040635425.1. NCBI lineage: Bacteria > Bacillati > Actinomycetota > Actinomycetes > Kitasatosporales > Streptomycetaceae > Streptomyces > Streptomyces laurentii. The sequence goes on from NZ_JBEYHT010000054.1 coordinate 17,639, forward strand.
ACGGCTCGCTGGACTCCCTGCTCGTGGGTGTCGGTCGCCCACACGACGCCGGTCGGCTCGGAGAGCACCAGGTTCCCATCGCTCTGCAGCGTCAGGATGTAGGCGCCGCCCTGCAGGGATTGGCCGAGACCGATTTCGTCACCCGGGTACAGGGTGTCACTCATGGACGTTCCTCTCGATGAAGGGGGGCCGATTCGCTGTGGACAGCGCAAAGGGGCCCTGACCAGCAGGCGCCCGAGGCGCCCCGACTTCTACAGTTCTGTAGAAGTTACCAGCAGGGGTGGGGAGTTGAGAAATTCGGCGAGGGCACACTCGCCGGGCGTCACAGTGCCGCTCTTGGCGCAGACCTTGCGTGCGACCCGCTCCCCGTCGCAGCCCCATGGCGGGGCCGCATCGACGGCGAGGGGCGGGTCCGAGGGCGGAGCCGGGAGCGGCCGGGCGGAGTACAGGCATGGCGGCGCCCGCGTGGCGGTGTTCGCTCCGGCGGCGGCCAAGACGCCGCCGATCCAGTTCGGGTGCGCCCCATCGGTGGCCCGCGAGGTGGGATGCCGGGGCTTGTGAGCTCTGGTGCGTGACCTCGCTTCCGAGGGTATGGCCGCCGACTTTTCTGGGGGCGGGCGAGTTCGGGGAGATCCCGGGCCCGGAGCGCCAGGATGACGGGATCTCACTGATGCCTGTCGCGCGGTCCCTCTCGCCGGCTTGGCCGGGATTGGCGCCCGGCGCCGTGAATCCACGCCACTGCAGAAGAGGTTGCGGTCAGTACGATGCGCTTGTTGTGAACAGGAGGTTGACGACGGCGAGAGACTACGTAAACGGCGGTGCCGGGCAGGCGTCCCGCCGTCGAGGCCAGGGCGAGCTGGAGGCTCGCGTGCTGGCCGCCCTGGTGCAGGAGGCAGGTCCGGTCACAGCCGGCTGTGTGCAGGAGCGCATCGGTGGCGGGATCACCTATACAACGGTGATGACGATCCTGACGCGGTTGCACGCCAAGGGCGCTGTGGCGAGGGAGCGAGTGGGACGTTCGTTCGCGTGGACGGCTGTCGCGGACGAATCGGGGCTGGCGGCGCTGCGGATGCGCAAGGTGCTGGACGCGGAGTCGGACCGGCAGGCCGTTCTGGCGAGCTTCGTGACGGCGCTGTCGCCGGGGGACGAGCAACTGTTGCGGGATCTGCTGGCGCAGGCGGCCGAAACGGGTGAAGGCTGACGGCATGGGGGTTTTCGTCTTCCTGCCGCTGGTGCTGCCGTTGACCGCCTGGCCTATTGCCCGGCTGCCCGAGCACCGGCTCCACCCGCGGACGGCCACCTGGCTGCTGACGTGGACGGCCGCGCTGCTCGCGGTGTGCAGCACGCTGTGCCTGGCTCTGCTGATGGTCGTGGGGACCGCGCAGTTGCCGGGCAATCCGCTGCCGGACGGCTGGTCGGATCCGGAGGTCCGCGAGGCGGTCCCGTACGACGAGGTCGCCGGGCGGGCGGCGATCCCCGCTCTGCTGTCCGTGCTGGTGTCGTGCCTGGCGGCGGGGTGGCGGCACTACCGGGTGCGCAAACAGGCCACACGTGCTGTGGCGGGGCTGGCCGGCAGGTCGGTTGCGGTGCTGCCCGATGAGGTTCCCTACGCGTACGCGCTGCCCGGCCGGCCAGACGGGGGGCAGGTCGTGGTCAGTACCGGCATGCTGTCCGGACTTACCCCGGGTGAGAGGCGGGCGCTGTTCGCCCACGAGCGGGCTCATCTGTCCTGCCGACACCACCGGTTTCTCCTGGCGGTGCAGTTCGCGGCGCGGGCGAACCCGTTCCTGCGTCCGTTGCGGACAGCGGTGGGGTTTACCACGGAGCGGTGGGCGGACGAGGAGGCGGCGGTCCGGACCGTCGACCGCCGCACCGTCGCTCTGGCAGTGGGCAGGGCTGCCCTGATTTCCAGGGGAGCTCCCGTCGCGTCCTTGGCGCACTTCGCCGCCGGGCCGGTGCCGCGCCGGGTGGCGGCCCTGCTGGGCCCGGCTCCTGTCGCCAGGAACTGGCTGTCGGTGTTCACGACATTGGGCCTTGCCATGTGGACTGCGACCGCCGGGATGACGGTGTCGGCCCTGTCGTCGGCCAACTCGGCCGTGACGCTGTTCTTCATCCTCCATGCCGCGCTCGACTCGTAGCCGAAGAGCACAGCTCCCGCCTGCGCATGGGCGGGTGAGGCGCACCCGCGCGCTGGGCGGATGCGCCTTCCGGGCCCGGGGCCGGGATCCACACCGCGGTAGAGGTCGGACACTTCGGCCGGAACGGACAGCGGGCGCACGGCCAGGGCATCGAGATCGCCCTTGTCCCCGGCACCCGCCACTCCGAGCTCGGCCCGCACTCCGAGCACGGCCCGCACCCCGAGCACGATGCCCAGCGGCTGTCCGTACAGCTCGATGATCGGGGTCTCCCACGGCAGAGCGACCGTGAAGGGCACGCTGCGATTCTCGCCCTCATGGAGGCGGAAGTCGCCGCCGATGGTGAAGCGTTCGAAGGCGATGGTGCCGTCGTGCTCTCCGTGCTCGGTCTCGGCCTCGACGCGGGCGACGAGTTCGAGCGTGATGTGCTCGATGCCGAAGTCCGCGCGCCCTCCGGTCAGGCGGACCTCGCCGGTCAGGCTGCCACCGGGGGTGACGCCCGCGGGGTCAAGGACCGAGTCCACGGCCGGGCCACCGACCTCCATCGAGCCGAGCAGTCACTTGAACACCGTCGTGGCGCTCACCCCTTCAGCCATGGTTCACAAAGGCAGTCGCCCCGGCGGTCCGCCGCCGGGGCGAAAGAGGCGCGCCAGCGGCGCGGGTTACTACTTCGCGGCGTCCAGCGCAGCGAGCGCCTGGGCCCAGCGGGCGAACTTCAGGTCGGCCAGGTCGGCGACGGTCTTGATCCCGAACGCCTCGTTCAGCAGCGCCCCCTGCCGCTCACTGACGCCCTTGAGCGCGTCCACGGGAGCCGCCAGGACCTCCGCCACACTCTTGTCCGCCCACGCCTTGTCCAGCACCTTGTCGAGATCGATCGAAGCCATGGAACAGTCCCTCCCAGAAGAACAAGCAACCAACACGCAGTCCGCCAACAGGTAGGACTCCACGCCCCGTTACAGGCATGCGGGCATACATGAGAACGGGCGCGTGAAGATCACCACTAGCGAAATCTACACACGCGTAGAAGTATAGGAGTAGCCGGGGCTGCCTCGAAGTGTCGTCACCGAAACGGCACATAAGGCTCCTCCGGCCGCCTCGCGCCGCCCCGCCAAGCGGGGGGGGCGACAAGCGAAGATTTACTTGCCGCTCGCCGAAGAGCGCGGACACTGTCCGTAGTCAAAGAACGTGTGCGAACTCGGACTCGCGGGTTCGCCAAGAAGGAAACGGAGCAGCAGACCCGCAAGGGGTGAACCCCCCAGTCCCTGCCGTGCCACGCCCTGCCCGAAGACGCTTGAGCCGGGAGCGGGGTGGCACGGTGACCGAGGTCCTGTTGCTGATCCTGGCGCCCGCCCTCACCTTGGCGTGCGCGGTGTTCGTCGCCGCCGGAGCGGGCCGCCTCCGAACACGGCTTCTCGCGCCTGGTCGTCACCGGCGTCGGCGGCGAGATCCTGGGCTTCCTGCACGTCAAGGACGCCTTGCCGCCACCGACCGCACCTCTCCGTTCCCGCGTACGGGCTTCCATACGGTCACCAGGGTCGGCAAGGACACGCCCCCGGACGACACGATGACCGCCATGCGTACCGCCGGCACCCACTTGGCCGCCGTCACCGGCGACAACGCTGCTGTCGTCCGCTTCGTCACCATGGAGGACGTACTCGAGGAACTCGTCGGCGAGGCCGCCGCCCCCGGCGCCTGACCAGCGGGCCCCGATCAGCACCGCCGTGACGGCCGCGCACGGCAGCGCGGGAGCCGGATACCGCAGTCCTCGCGCGCTGCAGGGATCGGCCGCGTGACCTTCTACAAACATGTAAAATCATTGGGATGGGATGCGCGGCGGAACATGCGCGGCGCCGGTCGAACGTATCCGGACAGCGGGCTGTGTTCGAAGAGGGATGAGCGGGTGGCGAGCACGGACGACCTCAACGATGCGGCCGACGACTCTCTGGACGAAGCGGCCCTGGCCTTCGGCTTGCTGGCTTCCCCAGTGCGTCTGCGCATCCTCCGAGTCCTGACACGGGGCGAGAGTAGCGTGGCGAGCATCGCGGACGAGGTGGGCGGAGCGCTGTCCACGATCAGTCAGCACCTGTCCGTCCTCAAGCGCTCCGGGCTGGTCGGCTCACGCAGGGACGGACGGCGACAGATGTACTTCGTCAAAGACCGTGACGCTGTCTCCGCGGTAAGCGTCATGATCGGAGCGCTCACCGCACGGACGAGAGCGTGGCCCGCGCGTTCGCACGGGCCGATCCAGGACGACCGCTGACCGCGCGGCGAGCGATGCCTGGCGCCGAACGATGCGTCAGCGGTCGGTGGCTTCCAACCCGACGAAGCGGATGTGCTCGCCCGCGGTGCGGAAGGCGGGGGTGAGGCCGTCGACCGTGAAGCCCATGAAGCGGCACGATGCTCGTGCGGAGCAGGGGTACCAGCGGGCGTAGTCGACCATGAGCCGCACGCCTTCCACCGGTGTGAGAAACCATGCGTGACCGCGTGGTATCGGCGGCCCCACTGGACCGTTGCCGGAGGAGTGCTGCGGAGGTTCCGGTACCACTGGGAATCCGGGCCGAAGCCGTGCGCGACGATCCAGGCGTCGCGGGGCGGGTGCGCCGTTCCGGGCAGGAGGACCGCGCGCTGAAGGCTGATCCCGGGATCAGGCGCTGTGGCGCACTCATGTCCGCTCCGGGCCGTGAGCACCCGCTCCAAGACGAAGCCGAACCCCCTGCCTCCGAACATGCCGCGCTACTGTCGAACAACCCTGCCGTCGCGGCGCCTTGGACCGCCCAGCTCCGCGTCCGTCTCCTCTCACGGTGTGAAATGATCTCCAAAGCCGCAGGGACGGCAGCCCCAACACCACGTAGAAGTCGCTGGTCAGAGGATCGAGTCGGTGGGCCGCGGCCGACAAGGCCGGTGGTCTCGGTGCGCGAGACGGCGAACCAGCGGCTGTGGGACACCCTGTAAGGGCTGCTGAACGCCGGGCAGCGGGCGGTGCATTCTCGAAAGATCGGTGCCTGGCTGACAGGAGGGCATCCCCCGCCAGGTGACCGTCGGCCCCGTATCCGTACGGCGGGGGCTTTGGCAGACTGGCGCGGTCCGGTCCCGTACCGGCCGCGCGCGCCGAAGGGACATTGTGCCCGAATCCTCCCGAGGAGTCGCTCCGTTGAGCGTCATCGTCCCAGGACACATCGACATTGCGGGTCCGGTGGGCAAGCTGCTCCACCGGCGCCCGCTCCACAACATCACCGTCATGCAGTCGTTCGGCCTCGACCCGGTCGGCGGCGACATCTTCGTGCTGCAGATCATGGGCGGCGGCATCCGGCTCGGCGGCGAGGCCGCCGCCTTGGACTACCTCACTCGCAAGGCCCACGGCGATCTGTGCCTGACCCGGCTCAACGAGGCCGGGACGATCACCGGGCACATGTATCTACGCGGATTCGGACACGGCGTCAACCTCGGGGTGGAAAACCGCGCCGGGAAGATCTGGCTGTGGACCGAGACCGCCTCCAGGCCCAACGGCAGCAACCAGGGCTATGGCACCGCGGTGACCAGCTTCACGTACGCCGACGGCGATGTCGTCGACTACGGCACCACGCGCCACACCCCGCCCCACACCCCGGACAAGGACGCCCTCTTCGTCACCCCCACCATCGACCAGGGTGCTGGCGAGCTCATCGTGCGCTTCTACTTGAACGGCGCCACGCACTGGGAGCGATACGACCTGGCCAAGGCAACGGCCGGGGTGTGGGAGCCGATCCAGCGGATGACCCCCGCCCTGCCGGCCGCCACCTTCCAGGGGTACGCCTCGCACGCCGGGGTGCTGTACACGCTCCAGGGCGACGCCTACGGCCCCACCAACCCCGAGCCCGGCAACACGTACATCACCGCCATCTCGTGGGAAACCGGTGAGCTGCTGGACCGCCGGCTGATCACCGCCGCTCCCGGCCTGTCCTGGCGCGAGCCCGAGGGCATGGCCGTCTCCGTCCGCTCCGGGGTGCCGTCCCTGCACTTCGGCTTCGCCTGCGAGGAACCCGGTCCCCGGACCTGCACCCTCATGACGCTGCCCGGGGATCCGGAGACCGACGGCGTGAAGGTCCTCACCGACTGGCGGGCCATCACGCTCGCCGCCGGGGTGAGAGCGGATCAGAACGCCCCGCGCGGCCGGCTGATCAGCCTCGCCGGCACCACATTTCTCCAGCTCTCCGGCGGCGTCGCCGGCCCTTTCACCGCGGACGCCGTGCTCGGCACCCTGCCCGACGCGCTCACCCCGAGCATCCCGGCCCGCGCCACCGTCCCCCGCGACACCGCCGGTGGCGGACCCGCCGTCGCCCGGGTCGAGGTGGGCAGCGACCGTGTCCTACGGCTCTTCGGCGCGCGTACCACCAGCCCGATCGCCTGGGCGCAGCTCGACAACTTCAGCGCGGTCTGGCGCTGACCACCGCCGCCGGACCCGACCTCGCTCTCCCCGGCCCCCGGGGCCCTTCTCCGAGTCCCCACGAATCCGCCCCTGACCCAAGGAGCCGACCGCCCATGTCCCACGACCGCCGCAGCGTCCTCGGCGCAGCCCTCGCCCTGCCCGCCGCCCTCACCGTCGGCGGCCTCGCCGCCGCCACCCCGGCGTCCGCCGCCGCCGGTGCTGCCACCGTCGACGCCGGCGCCTGGACCGCGCTCGTCCTGGAGCCCGGGATCACCCCGCTCGCGGGCGCGACCCCCGAGGTCCGGCTCGTGACCATCGCCGGCACCGTCTTCCTCCAGGGCCGCGGCCTGGTCTCCTGCGATCTCACCGCCGACAGCAGGATCGGCCGACTGCCCGACGGCTTCCCGCTGCCGACCGGCTATGTGCGGGCCGCCGCTCCCCGTAACAACAGCCAGGGCATCAACGCCTGCCGCTTCGAGATCAACCCCAGTGGCGCCGTCAGCGTCTACGGCGGCAACGCCGGCAACCCGATCACCTGGTTGCAGTTCGACCCGGTCCAGACGATCTGGCGCTGAACGTTTCCCCCGGGCAGGACGGCTACTGGCCTGTGAGGCATGCGGACCCCGGACGGCGGTGCGACGGGTCACCAGCCCGGCGATCCGGGGCTCTTCGGCCCCGGATCCGTCACCTGGCAGCTCCACGGCGACCCCGTCATGTGGATCGGCGGGGTGTGCGCCCTGTACCTCCAGGCGCTGCACCCCGCCGCCGACCGCAATGTCGTGATCAACAGCGACTTCCGCCGGGACGCGTGGAGCCGTCTGATGCGCACCGCGCGCCTCGTCGGCACCCTCACCTACGGCACTGCCGAGGCCGCCGGCGCCCGGGTCCGCCGGATCCACCGGCTGCTCGGCATCGACGACCCCGTGCTGCTGTGGGTGCACTGCGCCGAGATCGGCTCCCCCACTGTGTACGGCTTCGACGCGGCGAAGCTGCGGGCCGCCCGCACGGCCGCCGGTGCCTCGGTCGCCCACATGGCCCGCGAGGTCCGCGTCGCGGAGCGGGCGGTGAGCCTCTACCTGGCCGGGACGCGCGTGCCGAAGCCGGAGGTGCTACCGCGCCTGGCGAAGGCGGTCGGCGTCTCCCCGGCGGATCTGTGCACCGTCGAGCACGAGCGCCTGGTCCGCCTGCGAGTGTTCGCCGCCGCAGCCGCGCCGAGATGGCACAGCGGCTCGGCGTCGCCGAAAAAAACGTACCGGCAGCTGGAGACCACCGGGCGCCGCGGAACCCTCGCCCACTACGACCGTGCGCGCGATGAGTGGATCGCCTGGGACGACTGGGCCGCGTCCTCCGCCGCCGGCTGACCGGGGCCGGGCGCCAGGATCCGTCTGTGCCACCGCGATCCGCCGCGCCCGCGCCGAACGCCGCGCTGCCCAGACCGTGGCAGCTCCAGCGCTTGCCGTGCCCGGGCCCACCGGGCAGGTCCGGGCACGGGGTTCGGCCCGGAGTCCAGGAACGTCGGCGTCTGTCGAACGCCCTGTCACACCACGAGGGTGCGGCGGATCGGGGTGGACCCGGTGTCAGGCTCGTCCGGAGCGGCGGCGGGCCGCGATGACGAGGCCGGCGCCTGCGGCGAGGACCACGACGGTGCCGATCACCAGCGGGACGGTGCCGCTGCTGCCGGTGGAGGCGAGATCTCCGTCCTTCTTGCCGGGCGGGGTGCTGTCGGCGGGGGCGGGGGTGCCCGGCGCGGCGGGGGTGGAGGTGCTCGTGTCCGGGGTGTCGCTCGCCGACGGCGTCGCGGGGGTGGAGGGCGTGGCGGTGGTGGGAGGCGGGGTCGTGGGGGTGCTGGACGGCGTGGTGGGAGGCGGGGTCTCGCCGGTCTCCGGGAGGCAGCCGGTGAACGGGAAGTGGTGCGTCTCGGCGCCGCCCGAGCCGCGCAGCGAGGCGACCCACACCGATCCGTTGACCGGGGCGCCAGTGCCCAGGTCCAGGTGCGCCTTGGGGGCCAGCACGCTGCCGGGCCAGGCGGCCTTGCTGCTCTTGGTGACCGTGGTGGCCTCGGGGAAGTTCCACAGCAGGCGGGCGCGGACCTTGCCGTCGGAGGCACTCTGGAGTTTGTCGTCGAGTACGTAGTCCTGGCCGCCGGAGAGGAAGAAGCCGGTGGTGCCGGCCTTGGCCATGTCGTACGTCGTGCCGCTGACGTTGACGATCGCGGTGGCGCCGGCGGGGACCTTGAGGTAGATGTCCTTGGCCTTCTCCAGTTGGTCGGCCGTCACCTTGAAGACGTTGCGGGTGGTGTTCCCGCCCTCCAGGGTGAGTTTGCTGCCGCTCGGGGTCACTTCGGTGCCGGCAGACGCCGGTTGCTTCGCCAGTGCGGCGGAGTAGGACCGGAGCTTGCGGAACTCGGCGTCGAAGTCGATCAGGTCGGCGTTCTTGCCGAAGGTGCCGGAGTGCATTTCGAGGGCTCGGTCCTTGACCCTGCCGCCGACGACCGCGTTGCCCTTCATCACCGCGGTGACCGAGTCGTCGTTGAGCAGTTCGCCCCGGACGACGAGTGACGCCCGGCCGGGCAGGGCGTCGACCTCTGCGGTCGTCAGTTCGTTGGCGACGCTGAAGCCGCCGCGGAAGTCGGCGTTGCCGCCTACGGCCACCGCGCCTTCCGCGTCGGGGGTGTGGGCGTTGTCACCGAGGACGAACTCGCCGTACTTTCCGGCGATCCCGAAGACGTCGGTGGTGCAGCCCGCCGTGTCGGCGGCGGGTGTGGCCTGTGCGGCGGGGACGGCCGCGAGGCCGAGGACGAGGGCTCCGCCGAGCGCTGCGGACGCGGCAGCGGCGGTTGCGGATATGCGCATAGGGGGTGTCTCTCCAACGGAGGCGCTTACGAAGATTCCGTGGTAATTCCGGTCATAGTCTTCACGAAATCACGCATTGGTCAAGACCAATCCGCAGGGTAATCCTTTGTCCCGTTGTCGGTACCTGCCCGCGCGGTGTCGCCACGGGCGCGGTCGTGACGGTCCGGCAGCACCGTGGACCACGCCGCGAACACGTGTGCCGCGCATCCCGTGCCGAAGAAGCAGACCACCGTCTCGAAGAAGGCCCGGACCGACGCCCGCGAGGGCGAGAAGTTCACCACGGCCTACCGCCGCCACGACCGGCCCCAGCTGTCTCCTGCCGAGCTCCTTGCGCTCGGAGTCGCCAACGAGCGCAAGCACGCTGCGAAGTACGCCGACGATGAACGGAGCCGGGAGGCCCGCACCGCCCAGAACCGGATGCAGGAGCTGCACATCGACCCGCATGTCACCGAGGCCACCCGCGAGCGGCTGTCGACCCTCGGCTTCCGGCCGGCCGTGGTGACCGGGGACGGCACCACCGGGTGGTCCGACGCGGGCCCGTACGACCGGAACTTCGTCTCCTTCGCCGTCCGCCACGTGCCGCAGGCCCTGGTGAAGCAGCCGGCGCCGGGCGGGCGCGCGCTGATGACGCTCGGGACGTCGTCGCCGTCGTGGCCGGGCCTCGCCGTGCTCGAAAGACGGCCGGACGGGAGCGTGGAAGCGGAGCTGCGCGCAGTCGAGTTCGGCCACCGCGCCGGTGCCGGCTTCTCCCGGCCGCCACCCAGCACGGTGTGCCCGCCCCCGTCCTCCTGGACCTGGGGACCGGCACCGGCCAGGCCCCCCGCGCACTGCTGCCCGTACTGCACCGCATGGTGCACATCGACCTGGTCGACGTGCACAAGTCGACGCTGGAGGCGGCCCGCGCCGCGCTCGTACCGGTCCGCAGAGCATGCACGGTCGACGTCTTCACCGGCTCCGCCCACCTCTTCGCCCCCGGCGCGCCCGGCCGGGCGCCCACGCTGATCACCAGCTGTAGGTCGTTCCACCGGATGTCCCGCTCGGAGGTCCTGTCGATGGCCGGCCGAGTGGCCGCGCCGCACGCCGTCGTGGCGATCATGGGCGACGGCAGCCTCTGGACCCGCCAGGCCGACTGGACGGCCGCCCTGCGGGAGCTGATGCAGTGTGACGTTGATCGGTAGTTGGCGGGTTTGATCGATAGTTGGCGAGCCGTGGTTTGGTGACTGTGAGTTGGTGGTGGTGACGGAGATACGCGGCGGCTCGGGCTAGCCCCGGTCCCGGGGCAAGCCATGCGTGGCCCGTGGCGAACGGTCAGCCGCTGCGGACCACGCATGCGACCCCGCCGGTCGCGCCAGGCTCGCCGTACGTCAGCGCCGTGCGTCCTCCGAGGCGTCCAGGAGCGGCAGGCCGGCCGCGTACCGGCGGAGGTATCCGGCGGTGGGAGTGTCCGCGCCGGCGACGGTGTCGGGGGTGCCCTGCGCGACCACCGCGCCTCCGTTGGGGCCGGCTCCCGGTCCGAGGTCGATCACCCAGTCCGCGGACGCGGCGACGGGGATGTCGTGTTCGGCCACGACGACGGTGTTGCCGGAGTCGAGCAGCATGTCGAGCGCCTCGACGACCCGTTGGATGTCGGACGGGTGCAGGCCCGAGACGGGTTCGTCGAGGACGACGAGGCCGGCCTTGCGGCTCGCCGCGCCGCGCTGGATCGCGGACGCGAGTTTGAGGCGCTGGGCCTCGCCGCCGGATAGCTCGGTGGCGCTCTGGCCGAGTCGGAGGTAGCCGAGCCCGACCCGGTCGAGCGCAGCGAGGGTCTCCGTGAGCTGCCGGGGTTCGGTGAAGACCTCCCCGGCCTCGGCGACGGTCAGGTCCAGCACCTGGTCGATGGACAGCCCCCGGTAGGTGACCTTCAGGGCCTCGGGCCCGTAGCGCCGGCCGTCGCACGTGTCGCACACCACCCACATGTCGGGGAGGAAGTGCATGTCGACGAGCCTGCGGCCGTAGCCGGTGCAGGTATCGCAGCGGCCGCCGGTGGTGTTGAAGCTGAACCAGGAGGCGTCGACGCCGCGCGCGCGTGCCGTGTCGGTGGCGGCGAACAGTTTGCGGACGATGTCGAACGCCTTGCTGTACGTGGCCGGGTTGGACCGCGGCGTGCGCCCGAGGGGTTCCTGGTCGACCACGGCGACCCAGCCGAATCCGTCGAGTCCGGTCACCTCGCGCACGGTGTCGGCGGCCGTGCCTCTGAGGGCGGCCGCCGCGCCCGCGGCGAGTGCGCCCAGGACGCTGCTCTTGCCGCTGCCGCTGACCCCGGTCAGGCAGGTGAGTCGCCCGGCAGGGAGGCGCAGCAGCTCCGCGGCCGCGTTGTGGGCGTGGAGGCCGTGCAGTTCCACCCAGTCGGCGTCATCGCGGACCGGGCGGGGGGTACGGCGCAGTCGCGGCCCGTTGCCGGCCAGGTAGCGGCCGGTGACCGAGGCGGGGTTGGCGGCGGCCAGGGCGGGTGAGCCAGAGACCAGGACCTCGCCGCCGAGGCGGCCCGCGCCGGGTCCCATATCGACGATCCAGTCGGCGCGGGCGATCAGTTCGGGGTCGTGTTCGACGAGGAGGACGGTGTTGCCGGCTTCGCGCAACTCCAGGGCGATGTCAAGGAGGTGTTTCTTGTCCGCCGGGTGCAGCCCGGCGGAGGGTTCGTCCAGGACGAAGATGATGTCGCTCAGCTCGGTGCCGAGCTGAGCGACGAGCCGGGTGCGCTGCAACTCACCGCCGGACAGAGTGGCGGCGCTGCGGGACAGCTGCAGGTGGGCCAGGCCGAGCCGGTCCAGGAGGCGGAGCCGGCGTCCGAGGTCTTGCAGCAGGGGCTCGCCGACGGTGCGCTGCCGGGTGTCAAGGGAGTCGGCGACGTGCCCGGCCCAGCGGCGGACTTCGCGTACGTCCACGTCCAGCAGATCGGGGTAGGTCAGGCCGCCGAGACGTACGGACCGGGCGACCCGATCGAATCCGCTGCCGTGGCAGGTGTCGCAGGGCTGCTTGCGCATGTACGGCAGGTAACGCTGCTTGGCGTCGGCCGTCTGGGCGTTGACGAACACCCGTTCCACCTCGGCAAGCGCGCCGCGCAGCGGTTGGCTGGAGGTGTAGGTCATGCGGGCCGTCTCGTTCTTGTTCGGGATGTCGACGGTGGCCTCGACCGCCTCGTCGCCGGTGCCGTACAGGACGTCGTGCCGGAACGCCGCGGGCAGCGACTGCCAGGGCCCGCCGAGGTCCACGCCGCGTTTGGCGGCGAGTGCGGGGACGAACACGTGCTCTCCGGACCTCCATTTGGCATACCAGGGGGAGGCGCCTTCGAAGAGGGGGAGGTCCGGGCGGGTGATGACGAGCTCTTCCTGGGCTTGCCAGCGTCCGCCGGCGCCGTGGCAGTCCGGGCAGCTGCCTTCCGGGGTGTGGCGGTCGAAGTGCGCGGTGGTCAGGGGCCCGGCGCCGGTGTCCGCGGCCGGGCCCGTGCTCGTGTCCGGGCCGATCCGCGGGAGGCGCGAGTAGAGCAGGCCGAGGTGCCCGTCGATCCCGGTGATGGTGGCGACAGTGGAGCGGGGGTTGCGGTTCAGGCGACGCTGGTCGACCGCGAGCGTGGCGCCGAGGCCGAGGATGCGGTCGACCTTGGGGCGGTTGCGCTGGGTGATGTACTGGCGTACGAACGGCGAAAGGCCCTCCAGATACCGCAGTTGGGCCTCGCTGTGCAGGGTGTCGATGGCGAGTGAAGTCTTGCCGCTGCCGCTGACGCCGGTGAAGGCGACGAGCCGGCCTTTGGGGATGCTGACGGACACGTCGCGCAGGTTGTTGGTGCGGGCGCCCACGACGTCGATGGTGTCGCGCGTCTTGCCGGCCCCGGCAGCGTGTGGGGCCGGCATGCGCGTGTCCGGTACGGGTGGGGTCACGCCTCGGCCGCCTTCCCGCCGAGCTTGGCGAGGTCGGGGGCGAACACGGTCATCCACTGCGGGTGCAGCCGGTAGAAGACCACGTCGTTGTCCCAGTCGAAGGCGTCGTCGCCGTAGAAGTCCCGGAAGTACGCGAGCAGGTCCGGCCAGTCGGCGGCCGGCTCGCCGCGGTGGGGGTTGAGGACCTCCGCGGTGCCGTGTGTGAACACGCCCAGGTCTTCCCCGCGCATGTGCGCGGCGCTGACGGCGGGACGGGCGGCGAGGTGCCGGGCTTTGGCGGCGCCGCGCGAGGTGCCGAAGTGCCACTTTCCGTGCAGGAAGTGCCCGTCCACGCCGCTGATCCGCGGCTCGCCCTTCGCCGTCACGGTGGACAACGCAAGCGTGCACATGCCGGTGAGCACGCGAGTGAGCTGCTCGGCGGTGAGCGTGCGCTCGCTGCTGATGATCGACCGCAGGTGCGCCGTGGAGCGGGAGAGCGAGGCGTCGAGAAGGGCTTGGAGCCGGTGGAGATCGTCGGGTGTTTCGCGCATGAGGGTCCTTGTCTGTCCGTCGTCCCGGCCCGCGCCACCACGACACCGACCGGCGCCCCCACTGTCTCCACAAAACCCGACATCCTCTGTCGTATTTCTTGCGGTGTCCTCTGCACCCTGCCATCGGGGTGTGGGCAGGCGTACAGGCGACGACCGGCTGCGGACACGCCGCGACCCTGCGCCGCGCCCGCGGCTGGGCGGTGCCGGAATGTTCCGGACGGGTTGTGGGAGACCGCCAAGCTGTTCATGACGCTGTTCGCGGCGATCATCTACGTGCTGGTCAGCGGCTGTGCCTGGCGGGCTCTGCCGCCCTGCTTCGGCGTCTCCAAGTCATGCCCGTCGTCGGTTCCGCAGGTTCACCACGGAACGTGCACCCGCTTCGAGGCTGTTTGTGGCTCGATCGAACACATCGAGGGGCATCGCGAGGCAGAAGCCCGTCAACTCGCCTGCGCGTCGCTCACGCGCTCGACCTCACCCTCATTCGGGCGAGATTCCATATCCTTTGCGCATTTTATCGGGATTCCGTAAATAGGCTCCCTGTACACCCGAACGGCTTTCCTTTTCGAAGGAGAATTCGACATCACCGCGGCATACGAAATCGAGCGTTACGGAGAAAAGCTCTTCTCGGCTTCCCACAGCAACGAGGGCGAACGGCTGGAATGCCTGGCCGGCGCGCTCGACCCGGTCAGCCGGCGGAACCTGCTCGCGCTGGGCCTCGAAGCCCAGTGGACATGCCTGGACGTCGGCCCGGGCGCGGGCACGTTAAGTGAGTGGCTGGCGTCCGTCGCCGGATCGGCCGGGCAGATCGCGGCTGTCGACCGCGACACCCGGCTCCTCGGCCACCTCGCCGCCAAGGGCGTGAAGGTCATCGAGGCGGACATCACCGACCCGGCCTTCCATCCGGCGGGCCGGTTCGACCTCGTACACGCCCGGTTGGTCCTGATGCATCTGCGGGACCGGGAAGAGGTGTTGCGCCGCCTGGTCTCCTGGCTCAAGCCCGGCGGTCTGCTGGTGGTCTCCGACGCCCTCGCGGTCGGCGGTGAAACCTCCCCTCACGAGGCGTACCGACGCACGATGACCGCCTATTGGCGCTTGCTGGCCGAGACAATCGGCAGCGACAGGCACTGCGTCGCGCATTACCCCAGGATGTTCACCGAGCTCGGGCTACGGGACATCGGCATGGACACGCACCTGCCGGCCGTGGGCCTCGACACCAGGTTCGGCCGCTTCCTCGCACTGTCGTTGGAGCAGACCAGGGAGCGGCTCATGGCGGCCGGGCTGCCCGCGGCCGTCTACAACGCGGCGATCCAGCACCTGGACAACCCCATGACCAGGGAGATGTTCTTCGCCATGGCCACCTGCTGGGGCCGGACCCCGACCGTCCCATAACGGCCTACCGGGGGCAGGCACAGGCCGGCCCCCTTCCCACGCTTTCCTGATAATTCACTCCTCAGAGTGAAGAAGCGTTAACCCGGCCAATGGCCGACGGAATTCCCCAAGAATGCCTCCAAGTCCGGGTGCGGATCCTGGACTCGGCAC
Source organism: Streptomyces laurentii (assembly GCF_040635425.1). Classification (NCBI taxonomy): domain Bacteria; kingdom Bacillati; phylum Actinomycetota; class Actinomycetes; order Kitasatosporales; family Streptomycetaceae; genus Streptomyces; species Streptomyces laurentii. Next base: position 33,020 of record NZ_JBEYHT010000054.1, read on the forward strand.
CCTATAAAGAGAGACGGAATCATGCGAAACGAAGCCGTTCAGCGTGCCGCGCTGATTTTCCAGCTGCTCGACGCCAACGGGAACGGGGTGCTCGACGCCAAGGACTTCGAACTCAACGCCGACCGGGTGCTGGCCGTCGCGACGGACTCGCGGCCGGAGGCCAGGAATGCGCTGGCCGACAGCATGCGCCGCTGGTGGGAGGTGCTGGTGGGGGCGCTGGACACGAACGGTGACGGCGTGATCAGCCCACAGGAGTTCGAGGCATCCGTGCTCAATCCCGAGCTGTTCGGCCCGGCCGCCGACGACTTCGCCAACGCGCTCGCCGCACTCGGCGACCCGGACGATGACGGCCTGATCGAGCGGACCCGCTTCCTCGCCCTGATGACCGCATGGGGCTTCGCCGCACCGAACATCGACTCGCTGTTCGACGCATTCCGACCGGACCCCGACGACCGGATCACGGTGACCTCCTGGGCCGATGGCATCCGCGACTACTACACACCCGGCCTGGCCGGAATCCCCGGCGACCGCCTGGTCTCGATCCCGGCCTGACCCACCGATCGACGCTCTGATGGCCCGGCCCAGCAGCCGCTACGAATCGCACGGTGCGGCCCGTCGAGGACATCGTCACGCAGGGCCCCAGGGGCCGGGCCCGCAGGCCGACAGCGTCTGTGCCATCTGAGCGCACGCGCTTTGTCCACGCGGCCCGCGTTCGTGCTTCGACACGGACGCGGGCCGTTGCCGTGTGCTGGTGGCGGCGGCTCAGCTCGCCCGGCGGGCGCGCAGTACCCGGTCGTCGGCGTGGTGGGCTGCGCCGGCCGAGCCCGGGGGACGGGGGCGCTTGTCGTCGACCTCGATGGTCCAGCCGGCTGTGGCCTTGATCGCGGTCACGAAGTCGTCGATGTGCAGGTAGGCGTCGGGGTCGAACGGGCGATGCCCGTGCTGTGGGTCGCGCATCGCGTCGAGGTCGTGGCCGAGGATGACCAGGGAACCGCCGGGGGCGACGGCGTCGAGCACATTGTGGACGCCGCGCAGGTCGGGCGTACGAGGGATCGACGCGTACGCCGCCGAGACAAGGTCGAACCCGCCCTGTGCCGACCTCTGGGTAAACGGCTCCCAGGCGTTGGCATCGGCCGGCTCGCACGTGACAGTCAGGTCGCGCCGCTCGGCCTCGACCCGGATCCGGTCGAGCGCGCGCGAGGAGATGTCACTCGCGGTCACCTCCCAGCCCTGTTCGGCCAGCCAGAGCGCGTCACCGCCCTCGCCGGCGCCGACGTCGAGCGCACGGCCGACGGGCAAGCCGGTCACTTCCGCGACCAGCGAGCCGTTCGGGTTGCCGCTCCAGAGCGGGTCGCCGGAGTAGCGGTGATCCCAGTCGGCGACGGAGCCGGACAGGCGGGCCGCGGTGCGCACGTCCTCGGCGGCGAGACTCATCGCGACGGCGCCACCGACGCGGCCGCCGTGGGCGGCGGCCTGGAGCACCTGCTGACTGGGATCCGTGACGCTGCCGACCGCGTAGACCCCGTCGATGGCGGTGGCGCCCATCGCGTCGGCCTCGATCACCTCACCCATGCCGGTCGGGTGGGGCGAGGGCCGCAGGCCGAGTCCGGTGAACGGCTCGGCGCGTGGCGAGAAGCGCGGGTTGATCAGGATCGCGTCGGCACCGATCGTCGAGCCATCGATCAGCCCGATCCCGGTGAGGCGGCCGTCCGCACCAGTGAGGACACGGTGCGCGGTGGTGGCGAGGCGTACGTCGACACCCGCGGAGACGAGGGTGGGGATCTCGGACTCGTCGACCTCCACACCGTCCGCGACGAGCACGGTCAGACGCGCGGACAGCTGGCGCAGCAGTGGCGTGACGTGCAGCCCCATCGGATGGGCGACGAGCTGGACGAGTCGCTGGTCGCGGGCCTCGTAGCCGTGGCAGAACGGGCAGTGGATCACCGCCCCGCCCCAGTGGTCCGCCAGCCCCTCGACCTCGGGGAGGTCGTCGACCAAGCCGGTCGCGACGACGATCCGGCGGGCGACGACGGAGGTGCCCTCGGCGAGCTCGACGACGAAGAGTTCGCCGTCCCCGGCCACCCGCACGGCGCGGCCGGACAGCACTTCGCCCCCGTAGCGGCGCACCTCCGTGCGACCGGTGGCGAGCAGCTCCGCCGGGTCGGTGCCGTCGCGTCCCAGGAAGCTGTGCATGTGCGCCGCGGGCGCGTTGCGCGGCTCGCCCGAGTCGACCACGATCACCGACCGGCGCTGCCGGCCGAGCTGCAGGGCGGTGGCGAGGCCGGCGGCCGATCCGCCGATGACGGCGACGTCGCAGTGGCGGATGACGGCCGGAGCGGCAGATGTGTGTGAGGGGGCGGTGTGGTGATGGCTCATGTCCGCCACCGTAGAAACCTCTGGCGTTATGTGCCAGACTCCTTGCGGAATTCGCAAGGAGGAACCGTGAGCCGACTCGCCGACATCGAGCACGTCGTCCGGACCCGGCTGCGCAGCCTGCGCACCACGCTCGGACTTTCCCTCGACGAACTCGCCGCGCGCACCAACCTGAGCCCGTCGACGATCAGTCGCGTCGAAACCGGGAAGCGCACCATCAGCCTCGACGTACTGCTTCCGCTCGCTGCCGGCCTCCAGGTCGGCCTGGACGCACTGCTCGATGTGAGCGGCGACGACGACGTGGTCATCCGCCCCACGTCGAGCCGGATCGAGGGGCGCACGACGTGGGCACTGAGCAGGCCGGACAGCAGCACGGTCGCGGTGAAGGCGCTGATCGAGCCCACCGCGGCCCGGCCACAACAGCGGGTCCACCCCGGCCACGACTGGCTGTTCGTGCTCAGCGGGCGACTCCTGCTCCTGCTCGGCGATCGCGAGATCGCCGTCGAGGCCGGCGAGGCGGCCGAGTTCGCCACCATGACCCCGCACGCGTTCGCCGCGGTCGACGGTCCGGCCGAGCTGTTGATGATCTTCGACCGCGACGGGCAGCGCGCGCACGTGCATCGCGGGAAGGAGTGAGCGGCGGGCCCACCACGGTCCGATGCGGGTAGCGCTGCACCGCAGGAACAGCCAGCGCCGTATTCGCGGTGCACGGACTTCGGCTCCACCCCGGACGGACGAGGCCGTACGGAGCGCGCTGCTGTCGCTGCCGGAGCTGATGGAGCTGATGGAGCTGATGGAGCGGCCGTACCGGATGCTGCGAAGCCGGCAGGTGTTCGCGAGGAACTCCTCGAGTGAGGTGACCCGCGGGCGAAGCTGCCGGCCGGCCAGGAGTGGCGGCCGACCGTGCCGGCCTCGCTGAACCTGCCCGGAGAGGCGGGCGGGTACCTGGCGGCGCGGGCCGCGCTACTGGACGGCACCTACCGTGAGGGCGCCGGCCGGGTCACGGACAACGTGCAGGTCGTCTTCGACGGCGGCCGGCTGCACTTCGCCGCCATGGAGCTGGAGCCCGAGCCGGCCTCCAGCGGCACGGGCGTGTACGAGGCATGTCGAATCAGGTACCGAGTGCGTGTCCGGTCGTTGCGTCGACGTGCTCTGGGATCTCGTCGTGGCGATCGCCCACAGTCGGTGTCCCTGTGGGCTCGAACATGAGGATCGCGGCGCCGGAGGGAGCATGCGGCTTGTGCTCTGTGCCCCGGGGGACGGTGAAAACCGCCCCCTGCGGGAGCAGGACCGTGCGCTCCCCGTCGGGCTCGCGCAGGGAGATGCTCAGCTCGCCGTCGAGTACCAGGAAGAACTCGTCGGTGTCGTCGTGAACGTGCCAGATGTGTTCACCCTCGACCTTGGCGATGCGGACGTCGTAGTCATTGACGCGCGTGACGATGCGGGGGCTCCACAAGGCATCGAAGGAGGCCAGAGCCTTGCCAAGGGGGATGGGTTCGCTGCTCATGGGCTCATACTGAGCCGTTTCGCATGGCCGCCGTGAGTGCTAGGAATCGCATATGCCGAAAGAATCCTCGCAAGCAGCTCACGTGGCGGGCGTACACCGGGTCGTCGTGATCGTGGACGAGAACTCGAACCCCTTCGAGCTCGGCTGCGCGACCGAGGTCTTCGGTCTGCGCAGACCGGAAATCGGCCGTGATCTCTACGACTTCAGGCTCTGCTCCCCCGAGCCCCGCACCCTGATGAGAGACGGATTCTTCACGCTCACGGGAGTCGCCGATCTCGAAGCGGCCGACACAGCGGACACCTTGATCGTCCCCAACCGCCCGGACACCGAAGTGCCCCGACGTCCCGCGGTGCTCGATGCCATCCGTCGGGCACACTCCCGGGGTGCGCGCCTGGTCGGCTTCTGCAGCGGCGCCTTCACGCTGGCCGAGGCCGGTGTCCTCGACGGGCGCCGGGCCACGGCGCACTGGCAGTGGGCAGATGCCTTCCGGGCCCGCTTTCCCTCTGTGCGGCTCGAAGCAGACGTGCTGTTCGTGGATGACGGTGACATCCTCACCGCGGCAGGCAGTGCAGCCGCGCTCGATCTCGGACTGCATGTGGTCCGCCGCGACTACGGCGCGGAGGTCGCCAACTCGGTGAGCCGACGGCTGGTCTTCGCGGCGCACCGGGATGGTGGGCAGCGGCAGTTCGTGGAGCGTCCCATGCCTGATCTGCCAGACGAGTCCTTGGCGCCTGTCCTGGCCTGGGCTCAGGAACGGTTGGACTCACCGCTCACTGTGTCTGGCCTTGCGGCGCGCGCGGCGGTCAGTCCGGCGACTCTGCATCGCCGCTTCCAGGCGCAGCTGGGAACGACGCCGCTGGCGTGGCTGACGGGGGAGCGGCTCGCCCTGGCGTGCCGGTTGATCGAGCGAGGTGAGTCCCGGTTCGAGGTGGTCGCGCGACGCAGCGGGCTTGGCACAGCCGCCAATCTGCGCACGCTGATGCGCCGGGAGACCGGCATCACGCCATCTGCGTACGAGCGTCGGTTCGGGCCGGAGGCACACTGACGACGGGATCCCGCACGCTCACGTGCCGGCCCTGGCCGATCCCCGAAGGTGTCGCACTGCGTCGTTCCGGATCAGGTTGCCGGACAGATCGTCTCCGTGAGTCGAAGGGATGCCGGCGACGGCCGGCGGTGCCCGATGCCCGCTTACTCCCCAGGAGCGGAGAGGGCATGAGGCTCGGGCCCCCGAGTCGCCCTCATAGGAGGCGACGAGGGTGTGGACTGCCGATGCAACACTCCAGTGCTGCCCTATCGCCGGTCTCTATATGCATCTCTGACCTGCAACGATGCCATCACGGAATCTTCAACTCGCAGAGTCTTCAGGGCGGTTGGCACGTCAAGGCAGGTCGGGTGCGGTGAACAGCTCGTCGAGCCAGGCGGCGCTCGCCTCGTGGCAGTCGTCCGCCGGGCTGCCGGGGAAGAGCCGGCCCCAGGAGACGGCGCGGCTGAGGGCGCCGAGCCGGACGGCGAGTGTGGCGGCGCGGCGCAGGGCCGGCATCGGGGTTCCCTGCTCGGCCCAGGGTTCCAGGTACGCGTCGCGGGCGCGGGCCATGGCCTCGGGCCCGTACTGCTCGTGTACGGCCCGGGCGGGGACGAGCAGGCTGGTGAAGGGGTGCGCCACGGCGGCGTCGCCCCAATCGAAGAAGGTGTAGCGGCCGGGCGCGGGAGCGAGGATCTGGCCGTCGTGCAGGTCGCTGTGGTCGAGCGTGTCGGGGATCGCGTACGTGTCGAGTTCGGCGCACCAGTCGAGGAGCCGGGGGCGGCGCTCCAACAGCGCGCGGCGGGTGTCCGGGGCCAGGGTGGGATGGTCCTCGACGAGGCGGTCGAAGATCCCGGGCAGGTCGGCGGTGCGGGCGCCGGGGACGCCGAGGCGCGTCATCCGCTCGGCGTGCGGGGTCAGGGCGCGCTGCATACGGGCGTACTGGCCGAGGGCCACCGTCCAGTCGTCGGGTCCGGCGACACCGTCGTCGAGGGCATTCCGGAACAGTGGGCCGCCGTCGGGGAACAGGATCCAGCCGCGGTCGGCGTCCACCGCCAGCGGGGTCATGACATGGCCGGGGGTCCACTCGGCGAGCGCCTGGCCGAGCGCCGCCTCGAAGGCGGCGGCCGGGGCACTCGCCTTGAACCAGACGGCGTCGCGCGAGCCCGGGCCGGTCCGGAAACGGATGAGCACCGACCAGGGCCGGATGCGCGCCTCGCGCGGCCCGGTCTCCCGCAGACCGTGTTCCGCGATCGCCCGCTCGGCCCAGTGCAGCGCGGCGGCGCGCCAGGCGGCGTCCTCCCAGGGGGTGACGGCGCCGGCGAACCGGCCGCGGTCGACGATCGTGCGTATCCCGTGGCCGCTCGCCGCCCCGGTGTCCACCTGGGTCCCGCTCTCGTGTCGCATGCGGCGATCAGATCATCGCGGGCGAGGGGCGGGCACGTGATTTACCGGCCGGCCGGATGCCGCCGGGGCGGGTGCGTCCCCGCACCGGACGCCCGCGGGGGCGTCCGGCACACAGGACGGACGCGACGAGGACGCGACGGTCAGTCGCGCTGGTCGTTCGTGTCGGCGCGGGCGGCCTTCTCGGCCTGCGCCTCCTTGATGCGGACGGCTTCCTTGCGCACCTCGGCCTGGGTCGCCCGCTCCTTCTGCAGCCACTCGGGGTTCTCGGTCTTGAGGGCCTCGATCTGCTCGGTGGTGAGGGCCTCGGTGACGCCGCCGCGGGCGAGACCGGAGATCGAGACACCGAGCTTGGCCGCCACGACGGGGCGGGGGTGCGGGCCGTCGCGGCGCAGGTCGCGCAGCCACTCCGGCGGGTCGGTCTGGAGGGCGTTCAGCTCGGCGCGGGAGACGGCACCCGCACGGAACTCGTCAGGGGTGGCGTCGAGGTACACGCCCAGCTTCTTCGCCGCCGTGGCGGGCTTCATCGTCTGGGCGCTCTGGTGCTGGGTCATGCCGACAAGAATATCGGCCAAGGCCGCCCTCGCCGACCACGGCCGGTAATCTGGCCTGGTGACAGGCTCGGACGCATCTTCCCCCAGCTCCCCCGCCCCTTCCCCGGCCTCGGCAGCCGCCGCGGAGCCCGCCGATTCCCCGGCGCCCGCGACGTCTTCGGAGCCCTCGGCTGCCCCGGAGCCCTCGGCGGCCCCGGCAGCCCCGGTCTCCTTCCGGCTGGCGTACGTGCCCGGGGTGACGCCCGCGAAGTGGGTGCGGATCTGGCGGGAGCGGCTGCCCGGCGTGGTCCTCGAGCTGGTGCAGGTCACGGCCGGCGAGGCGGACGGGCTGCTGCGGGAGCGCGGCGCCGACGCCGGTCTCGTCCGCCTTCCGGTGGACCGTACGGTGCTCAGCGCGATCCCCCTCTACGAGGAGACGACCGTCGTCGTCTGCCCCAAGGACCACCTGGTGGCCGCGACGGACGAAGCGGACGAGGTGCGCGTCGAGGACATCGCCGACGAGATCGTGCTGCATCCGCTGGACGACACGCTGGACTGGGCGGCCGAGGGGCGCGAGGGCCCGCCGGGACTGCCCGCGTTCGAGCGGCCGGCGACGACGGGGGACGCGATCGAGCTGGTGGCCGCCGGGATCGGGCTGCTCGTCGTACCGCAGTCGCTGGCCCGGCTGCACCATCGCAAGGACCTCACGTACCGGACGATCACCGGCACGCCGCAGTCGCGGGTGGCGCTGGCATGGCCGGAGGACGCCACCACCGATCTGGTGGAGGACTTCATCGGGATCGTGCGCGGGCGCACCGTGAACAGCTCGCGCGGCCGGCGGCCGGAGGAGCGGGCGAAGGACGGGGCCAAGGGCGGCGCGCAGGGCGCGGCCAAGGGTGCGAAGGCCGGGAGCGCGAAGGCCGGGGGCACCGGCCAGCGCAAGAGCCGGCAGCAGCCGCAGCCCGGCCGTCAGGGCCAGAAGGCGGGCGGCGGGCGGCGGACCGGAGGCGGCGCCCCGAAGAGCGGCGGCCGCTCCGGGAAGCCGCGCCGCCACTCCTGACCGCACGAACCGCACGAACCGCACGGACCGCACGAACCGCACGAACCGCACGGAGGAACGTCGCCGTCGTCCGCACTGGGCGACGGCGACGGCTCCCCCGGTCCCTTCGCGTACCGGCCCGTGTGCGCGGGACGGTCAGGCCGTGGTCTCCCGCACCGCCGGGGCGGGCTGGGCGCCGGCCGGCTCCGGGGCGGCGGCGAGCGGTCGTACGGGGATGAACGCCGCGACGACGGAGGCCAGCAGCGCGACGCCGCAGCCGATCATCAGGGCCACCTTGAAGCCGTCCTCGGAGGGCAGGACGTGGCCGCCGAGGTCGATGGTCAGCTGGGCGAGGACGACACCGATGACGGCGGCGGACACGGAGCTGCCGATGGAACGCATCAGGGTGTTGAAGCTGTTCGCGGAGGCCGTCTCGTGCTGCGGCACGGCGCCCATGATGAGGGCGGGCATCGCGCCGTACGCGAGGCCGACACCGGTGTTGCAGACGAGGGTGACCACGAGCAGACCCCAGGTGGAGCCCATGAGGAACATCGAGGAGCCGTAGCCGAGGGCGATGACGAGGCTGCCGACGGACAGGGTCACCTTGGGGCCGCGGGCGGCGGAGAGCTTCGCGCCGAGCGGGGCGAGGGCCATCATCATGAGGCCGGCCGGGGCCATCCACAGGCCCATCCCCATCATCGACTGGCCGAGGCCGTAGCCGGTCGCCTCGGGAAGCTGCAGCAGCTGCGGGACGACCAGGGACTGCGCGTACATCGCGAAGCCGACCAGGATCGACGCGAGGTTGGTCACCAGGACCTGCGGGCGGGCGGTGGTGCGCAGGTCGACCAGCGGGTCGCGGGTGCGCAGTTCCCAGACGCCCCACGCGAGCAGGATCACGGCCGCGGCGGCGAACAGGCCGAGGGTGGTGGCGCTGCCCCAGCCCCAGCCGGAGCCCTTGGAAACGGCGAGGAGCAGGGCGACGAGTCCGCCGCCGAGGCCGACGGCGCCGAGCACGTCGAAGCGGCCCGCCTTGGCGCTGGTCACGCCCGCAGGGACGAGCAGGAAGACGAGGACGCCGACGAGCAGGCTGAGGCCGGCGGCGACCCAGAACAGCACGCGCCAGCTGGCGTGTTCGGCGACGGCAGCCGAGAACGGCAGGCCGAGCGCGCCGCCGACGCCCATGGAGGCGCTCATCAGGGCGATGGACGAGCCGAGCCTCTCGGGCGGCAGGACGTCGCGCAGCAGGCTGATGCCGAGCGGGACGATGCCCATGCCGAGGCCCTGCAGACCGCGTCCGACGATCATCGGGACGACGGCGGAGGACAGGGCGCAGACGACCGAGCCGACGACGAGCGGGGCGGTGGAGGCGAGCAGCAGGCGGCGCTTGCCGAACATGTCGCCGAGCCGTCCGGCGACGGGGGTGGCGACGGCCGCGGCGAGGAGCGTCGCGGTGATCACCCAGGAGGCGTTGGAGGCGGAGGTGTGCAGAAGGGTGGGCAGGTCGCCGATGAGGGGGACGACGAGCGTCTGCATGAGGGCGGCGACGATGCCCGCGAGGGCGAGGACGCCGACGATGCCGCCGCCCCCTTGGGGGCGAACGGCGGGGGCGCTGGCGGACATGAAGTCTCCTGGGTCGGGACAAGGCCGGATCGGCCGGTCGGGTGGTGCCGTGATCACGCGGTACGAGCCGTCGCCCGGCGGACGGGCGGGCCGGCGGGCGAGACGTCGGAGGGCGACGCGGCGGCACGAGCGTTGTGTAACGTACACAGAATGTGCATCATGCACAAGTGTGCTCGAGTCATGGCGGAGCCACGGACGGGGCTGCCTATGCTGAGCAGGACCTCTGTTCCTCCGCCCGGCGGTTCCCCTCCGCCCCGACGACCCCACCCGCTGCGACAGGATCCCGATGGACAAGCCCACGCATCTGATCGAGTTCGAGACCATGCTCCTGGCGCGGCACTCCCTCCTGCACACACCGCGCGCCCGGTCGGCGGGCTGGCAGCTCGACCGCAGCGCGTATCTGCTGCTGAGCCGGATCAGCATGGACGGGCCGATGTCCATCAGCCAGCTGAGCGAGGCCTTCGGCCTGGACGCCTCGACGCTGAACCGGCAGACGGCGGCGATGCTGCGCGCCGGGCTCGTCGAGCGGATCCCCGACCCTGACGGCGGCATCGCGCGCAAGTTCCGGATCACTGAGGAGGGGCTGCTACGGCTGGACACCGACCGGGCGTACAACATCGAGGGACTGGAGCGGGTGCTCTCCGCCTGGACGCCCGAAGAGGTGGCCGATTTCGCCGCCGTGCTGGAACGTTTCAACCGGGACATCGAACGACTCGACGGGCGGCCCTGGCCCCGCCCCTGACCCCGGCCCGGTCCCGGCCCAGGCACCCGGCCCCGGCGGCCCCGCCCCTGGACCGGCCGGAGAAGCGGAGGAAGCGCGCACATGCGTGTCGCCCTGTTCGTCACCTGCGTCAACGACGCCCTGTATCCGGCGACGGGGGTGGCGACCGTCCGGCTACTCGAACGCCTCGGCGTCACCGTCGACTTCCCGGCCGCGCAGACCTGCTGCGGGCAGCCCCAGTTCAACACCGGCTACCGGGCCGAGACCGCCCCGCTCGTCCGGCGCACGGTGCGCGCCTTCGAGGGGTACGAGTACGTGGTCACCCCCTCCGGTTCCTGCGCCGCGATGCTCCGCCGCCACTACGGGCAGTTCGGCCCCGAGGCGGCCGAACTCGGGCCACGCACATACGAGTTGACCGAGTTCCTGGTGGACGTGCTGGGCGTGACCGATGTCGGCGCGTACTACCCGCACCGGGTGACGTACCATCCCTCCTGCCACGGACTGCGGCTCCTCGGCCTCGGCGACCGGCCGCGCCGGCTCCTGGAGGCGGTCAAGGGCCTGGAGCTGGTGGAACTGCCCGGCGCGGAGGAGTGCTGTGGCTTCGGCGGCACCTTCGCGGTGAAGAACCCCGACGTGTCGGCGGCGATGGGCACCGACAAGGTGCGGAACGCGCTCGCGTCCGGGGCCGGGGTGCTGTGCGGCGCGGACAACTCCTGTCTGATGCACCTGGGCGGCACGATGAGCCGGATGGGGGTGCTGCCGCGGCTGCGGCCGGTGCACCTCGCGGAGATCCTGGCGAGCACGGAAGAGGAGCCCCTGACATGAGCGGTACGTTCCTGGGCATGCCCGGGTTCGCGTCGGGCGCCCGCCGCCGCGGCGCGGCGGAGAACGGGAACACGGGGGCGGACCCCGGCTTCCCGGCCTTCCCGGAGGCCGCGCACACGTCCGTGCACGACGAGCGGCTGCGCGGCAATCTGCGGCACGCCACCCACACCATCCGCGACAAGCGGGCGCGGGCGGTCGCCGAGCTGGCCGACTGGGCGGAGCTGCGGGAGGCGGGCCGGCGGATCAAGGACCGGACACTGCGTCATCTCGACCGCTATCTGCTGCAGTTGGAGGAGGCGGTGACGGTGGCGGGCGGCACGGTGCACTGGGCGGCGGACGCCGCCGAGGCCAACCGGATCGTCGCGGACCTGATCCGGGAGACCGGCGAGACCGAGGTCGTGAAGATCAAGTCGATGGCCACCCAGGAGATCGGCCTCAACGAGGCCCTGGAGGCCGAGGGCATCCACGCCTACGAGACCGATCTCGCCGAGCTCATCGTCCAGTTGGGCGACGACCGGCCCTCGCACATCCTCGTCCCGGCGATCCACCGCAACCGGGGCGAGATCCGCGACATCTTCCGGGACCGGATGGGTGATTGGGGGCGGGCGGCGCCCGAGGGACTCACCGACACGCCCGCCGATCTCGCCGAGGCCGCCCGGCTCCATCTGCGCGAGAAGTTCCTGCGGGCCAAAGTCGCCGTCTCCGGCGCCAACTTCATGGTGGCGGAGACCGGCACGCTCGTCGTGGTCGAGTCCGAGGGCAACGGGCGGATGTGCCTCACCCTCCCCGAGACCCTGATCTCGGTCGTCGGCATCGAGAAGGTCGTGCCGACCTGGCGGGACCTGGAGGTGTTCCTGCAGACCCTGCCGCGCTCCTCGACCGCCGAGCGGATGAACCCGTACACCTCGATGTGGACCGGCACCACCGACGGCGACGGGCCGTCCCGCTTCCATCTGGTGCTGCTCGACGCGGGGCGCACCGACACCCTCGCCGACGCGACCGGCCGGCAGGCGCTGCGCTGCATCCGCTGCTCGGCCTGCCTGAACGTGTGCCCGGTGTACGAGCGGGCCGGCGGGCACGCGTACGGCTCGGTGTACCCGGGGCCGATCGGCGCCATCCTCACGCCCCAACTGCGGGGTACGGAAAGCGAGATCGACGCGTCGCTGCCGTACGCCTCCTCGCTGTGCGGTGCCTGCTACGAGGTGTGTCCGGTCGCCATCGACATCCCCGAGGTGCTGGTCCATCTGCGCGAGCGGGTCGCCGCGCGGGGCGGCCCGGGGCACCGGCTCGAACGCGCGGCGATCAAGGCGGCGGGCTGGGTGCTCGACCGGCCCGGGGTGCTCGCCGCGGGCGAGCGGCTCGCGCACCGGACGCGCGCGCTGCACCCGGGGAACGTGCCGGGCGCCGGGGCCTGGACCGACAGCCGCGACCTGCCCGAGATGCCGGCGGAGTCGTTCCGCGACTGGTGGAGGAAGAACCGCACATGACCGCCTCACCCACCCCCGCCTCCGCCGCCGCGTCCGGTTCCCGGGAGCGGATCCTGGCCCGGATCCGGGCCGCCGTCGCCGGCGCGCCGGAGGCTCCCGAGCCGGACCGCGGCTATCTGCGGCAGCACGCGCCCGACGACCCGGCGGCGCTCACCGCTCTGCTGCACGAGAACCTCGCCGACTACCGGGCCGTCGTCCACCGCACCGCGCCCGGCGGGCTGCCGGGGCTCGTCGCACGGCTGCTCGCCGCGCACGGGGCCCGCAGTGTCGCCGTACCGCCCGGGCTGGACGATCAGTGGCTCTCCGCCACACCCGACGAGGTCGAACGGCGGCCGGACGACGGCTCCCTGACGGCCCGTCGGCTGGACGCGACGGACGCGGTGCTCACCGGCTGCGCCGTGGCCGTCGCCGAGACCGGCACGCTCGTGCTGGACGCCGGGCCGGGCCAGGGGCGGCGCGCGCTGACCCTCGTACCCGATCTGCATCTGTGCGTCGTACGGGTTCCGGACCAGGTGGTGGCCTCGGTGCCGCTGGCCCTGCCCCGGCTGGACCCGGCCCGCCCGCTCACCTGGATCTCCGGGCCGTCCGCGACCAGCGACATCGAACTCGACCGGGTGGAGGGCGTGCACGGCCCGCGCCGCCTGGAGGTGATCCTGCTGGAGGGGCCCGCCGTCAGCTGAGGAGGGCCGGTGTCGCCCGGTCCAGGACGTCCGCGACGCGCCGCCAGGTCGCCTCGTCCCGCTCGACGGGCTCCAGGGTCTCCCCCGCGCCGGTCCCCCAGGCGCCGGCGATCGCGACCGGGTCGGCCCCGTCGTGCGAGGTGTCGCCGGACGCGGCCGCGGCGGCGAGGGCGGCGGCGCCGAGGGCGACGAGTTCGGTGGCGGCGGGGACGATCAGCGGGCGGCCGGAGAGCCGGCGCACGGTCTTCGTCCAGAGCTTCCCGCGCGCGCCGCCGCCGATCAGCCGCAGCGGCCGGTCCCGTACGGCCGGGTCGGCGGGGTCGAGGCCGCAGGTGGCGAGGAGTTCGTCGAGGGCGCGCAGGACGGTGAAGACGGCGCCTTCGTAGGCGGCGCCGAGCAGTGCCTGCGGGGTGCTGGCGTGCCGCAGGCCGGTGAGCAGTCCGGCGGCGTGTGGCAGATCGGGGGTGCGTTCGCCGTCGAGGTACGGCAGGAGGACGAGGCCGTCGCCGGGGGTGGCGTCCTCGCGGTCGAGGCCGAGCAGGGCGGCCACCTTGTTGACGGCGAGGGTGCAGTTCAGGGTGCAGCCGAGGGGCAGGTAGGTGCCGTCGGTGGCGGCGAAGCCGGCGATGCCGGGGCTCGCGGGGCGGGTGCGGGTGGCGGCGAAGACGGTGCCGGAGGTGCCGAGGCTGACCACCGGGTGGTCGAGGAGGCCCCGGGCGCCGAGGCCGAGGCCGACGGCGGCGGCCATGTTGTCGCCGGTGCCGGCGGCGACGGCGATGCCGGCGGGCAGTCCGAGGACGTCGGCGGCGGCGCGGGTGAGGGTGCCGGCCCGGGTGCCGCCGGTGGGGGCGACGGCCGGGAGCAGGGCGGGGTCGAGGCCGAGGAGCGTGAGCAGGTCGGGGTCGTGGGCGGCGCGGCCGGTGTCGTACCAGCCGGTTCCGGAGGCGTCGCCGGGGTCGGTGACGGCTTCGCCGCAGAGCCGTTCGGTGAGGAAGTCGTGCGGGAGGCGGACGGCGCCCGTGCGGGAGGCGACGGCGGGTTCGTGTTCACGCAGCCATTGCCATTTCGCGGCGGTGACGGAGGCGACGGGGACCGATCCGGTGCGTTCCAGCCAGGCGTCGGGGCCGCCGAACGCGCCGGTGAGGGCGGCGGCTTGGGGCGCGGAGCGGGTGTCGTTCCAGAGCAGGGCGGGGCGCAGGGGCCGGCCGCCCGGGGTGTCGAGGGTGACGAGGCCGTGCTGCTGGCCGGCGACGGCGATGCCGGTGACGGCGCGGGCGGGGACGTCCGCCTGGGCGAGGGCGTCGGCGACGGCGTGGGCGAGGGCGGTCCACCAGGTCTCGGGGTCGCTCTCGCGGGCGCCGTGCGTGCCGGTGACGGTGTGCGGGGCGCGGCCGAGGCCGAGGAGCGCGCCGGTGGCGGTGTCGACGACGACGGCCTTGGCGGACTGGGTGGAGCTGTCCACGCCGACGACCACGGGACGGTGAGGGCGGGCGGTGCCGCGGGGGTGCGGGGCCGCCCCGCGCTGGGGGGCCGTCGCGTGTCGCGGGTGGTGCGGCGCGGGCTCCGGGTGGTCGGCCATGGGTGGGCACCTCTCCTTCCCCGGGTGCGGGCTCTGGCGCCCGACGGCACCCCGGGGGTATTAGTTATCGCAGAAAACAAATCCGGCGGCCAGCCTCGCCGCCGGATCTGGCACCCCCGTGCGAAGGAGCCGGACATGCCCCAGCATCTCCTCCCCACCCCCGACGACCGTTTCACCTTCGGTCTGTGGACGGTCGGCTGGCAGGGCCGCGACCCGTTCGGCGACGCCACCCGGCCGGCGCTCGACCCGGTCGAGTCGGTCGAGCGGCTGGCCGCCCTCGGCGCGTACGGCGTCACCTTCCACGACGACGACCTCATCCCGTTCGGGGCGTCGGAGGCCGAGCGGGAGACGGCCGTCAAGCGGTTCCGGGCCGCGCTCGACCGCACGGGCCTGAAGGTGCCGATGGCCACCACCAACCTCTTCACCCACCCGGTGTTCAAGGACGGCGCGTTCACCGCCAACGACCGGGACGTGCGCCGGTTCGCGCTGCGCAAGGCGATCCGCAACATCGACCTGGCGGTGGAGCTGGGCGCCTCGGTGTACGTGGCCTGGGGCGGGCGCGAGGGCGCCGAGTCGGGTGCGGCGAAGGACGTACGGCTGGCGCTCGACCGGATGAAGGAGGCGTTCGATCTGCTCGGCCAGTACGTGACCGAGCAGGGGTACGAGCTCCGCTTCGCCATCGAGCCGAAGCCGAACGAGCCGCGCGGCGACATCCTGCTGCCGACGATCGGGCACGCACTGGCTTTCATCGAGCGCCTGGAGCGGCCGGAACTGGTCGGCGTGAACCCGGAGACGGGGCACGAGCAGATGGCCGGGCTCAACTTCCCGCACGGCATCGCGCAGGCGCTGTGGGCGGGCAAGCTGTTCCACATCGACCTCAACGGCCAGTCGGGCATCAAGTACGACCAGGACTTCCGCTTCGGCGCGGGCGATCTGCGCCAGGCGTTCTGGCTGGTCGACCTGCTGGAGTCGGCCGGGTACACGGGCCCGCGCCACTTCGACTTCAAGCCGGTGCGCACCGACGGCTTCGACGGGGTGTGGGAGTCGGCCAAGAACTGCATGCGCAACTACCTGATCCTCAAGGAGCGGGCGGCCGCCTTCCGGGCCGACCCCGAGGTCGCCGCCGCGCTCGCCGTGTCCCGGCTGGACGAGCTGGCACTGCCGACGGCCCCGCACGGTCTCGCGGAACTGCTCGCCGACCCGACGGCGTACGAGAGCTTCGACGCGGACGCGGCGGCGGAGCGTTCGATGGCCTTCGAGCGACTGGACCAGCTCGCGCTCGAACATCTGCTCGCGGTGCGCTGAGCCGGCCGGCGGACAGGGTTCCGCCCGGCCACTGCCCCCGGCCGGCGGCCGTGACCGGCGTCGGTCACGGCCGGGTGCCGCGGGCGCGGCGGAAGCGTCCCAGTCCGTCGGCGAGGTCGACGACCGGGGCCGGGTAGCCGAGTCCGGCGCGGTCGGCTTCGGGAAGCCGCCAGGGCACGTGCACCAACGGGGCCTCAAGCTCGGCGAGTTCGGGAACCCACCGGCGTACGTAGGCGCCCCGCGGGTCGTACTTCCGGGCCTGCGTCACCGGGTTGAGGACCCGATTGGGCCGAGTGTCGTTGCCGGTGCCGGCCATCCACTGCCAGTTGAGCTGGTTGTTGGCGAGGTCGCCGTCGACCAGCCAGTGCAGGAAGTGGGCCGCGCCGATCCGCCAGTCGACGTAGAGGGACTTGGTCAGGAAACTGGCGGTGAGGAGCCGGGCGCGGTTGTGCATCCAGCCCTCGTGCCGCAGTTGCCGCATGGCGGCGTCGACGACCGGATAGCCGGTGCGGCCCTCGCGCCAGGCGTCGATGTCGCCGCTCGCGGTGTCCTCGGTACGCCACCGGTCGTGCCGGGTGCGGTAGTCGGCGTGCGCGGCGGCCGGGCGCGCGGCGAGCACCTGGCGGTGGAAGTCGCGCCAGGCGAGCTGCCGTACGAACGCCTCGGCGCCCGGACCGCCGTGCCGGCGGGCCCGGTGCACCACCTCCACCGGTGACAGGGTGCCGAAGTGGAGGTGGGCGGAGAGGCGCGAGGTGGCGTCGGCGGACAGGTCGTCGTGCGTCGTGTCGTAGGAATCCAGTCCATGGCGCCCGTACGCGGTCAGGGCCGCGCGGGCCCGGGTCTCGCCGCCGGGCGGGAGGCCGGGCGACGTCCCGTCGGTCCCCCGGTGCGCGGGGAGCGGTTCGCCGCGCGCCTCTTCCGGCACGGGTACGGTGCGCGGCGCGCCGTACACCTGCCGCAGCGGCACGCGCGCCCACTGCCGGTGATACGGGGTGAAGACGGCGTAGTGGTCGGAGGCGGCGGGGGTCACCAGACCAGGCGGGACGACGACGGTGACCGCGTCGTGCACGACCAGCCAGCGACCGGACCGTTCCAGGGCGGTGCGCAGCCGCCGTTCCCTGCGGGTGGCGAACGCGCTGCCGTCGGCCGCCATGTGCACGCTGTCGGCGCCCGTCTCGGTCGCCACCCGGCACACCTCCTCGACCAGGTCGCCGGAGCGGACCACGAGCCGGCCGCCCCGCTTCCGCAGCCCGGCGTCGAGGTCGGCCAGGCAGTCGTCGAGGAAGGCGCGGCGGTTGGGCGCGGCAAAACCGGCCGCCTCGACGCCCCGGTCCCGTACGAACAGCGGCACCACCGCGTCGGCCGACGCCAGGGCGGCCCGCAGCGGCGGATGGTCGTGCAGGCGCAGGTCGGCGGTGAACAGAACGACGGACACGTGCATGCGGGTCAGCTTCCTCCGGGTGCGCGGCGCGGGCCGGTGCCGGCGTCGCCGTCCGCGGCAGGGGTCCGGGCGTCGGGCGCGCCCGCGCCCCGCCGGTCCCGCTGCTCGGCGGCACGCACGATGTTGCGGGCCATGCCGCCGAAGACGACGGCGTGGAACGGGGAGACGCTCCACCAGTACAGGTGGCCGAGCAGCCCGTGCGGATGGAACAGGGCGCGCTGCCGGTAGCGAACGGGCCCGTGCGCGCCCAGGGCGCGGTCGCGAGCGCCGGCGTCGTCCTCGGCGGCGTCGTCCTCGGCGGCGTCGTCACCCTCCTCGTCGCAGACGCGCAGCTCCAGCCAGGCGAGGCCGGGCAGGCGCATCTCGGCCCGTAGCCGGAGCAGACGGCCGCGTTCGATCTCCTCCACCCGCCAGAAGTCGAGCGAGTCGCCCACTCTCAGCCGCCGGGCGTCCCGGCGTCCCCGGCGCAGGCCGACGCCGCCGGCGAAACGGTCGAGCAGCCCGCGGACCACCCAGGCGGACGGGAAGGAGTACCAGCCGTTCTCCCCGCCGACCCCTTCGATGACCTCCCACAAAGCCTCGGGCGCGGCGTGGGCCTCGCGTTCGCGCACATCGGTGTAGAGGCTGCCGCCCGCCCAGTCGGGGTCGGTGGGGAGCGGGTCGCTCGGTGCGCCGGGGACGGCGGCCGACGACCAGCGGGTGGCGACCTGGGCGTCGCGGACGCGGCGCAGGGCGAGGGCGACGGCCCGGTCGAAGCGGATGGGGTGGCCGGGCGGGCTCGACACGTACCGCTCGATGTCGTTCTCGCGGCACACCACCTCGTAGCGCAGGGACTCGGTGAGGGGACGCGCGAGGGAGGCCGGCACCGGGGTCACCAGACCGACCCAGTGGCTGGACAGACCAGGGGTCAGGACGGGCACGGGCAGGATCATCCGGCGGGGCAGGCCGGCCACCGCGGCGTAACGGAGCATCATGTCCCGGTAGGTCAGCACCTCCGGTCCGCCGATGTCGAAGGCGCGGTTCACCTCGGGGGGCAGGTGCGCGCAGCCGACGAGCAGCCGCAGGACGTCCCGTACGGCGATCGGCTGGATCCGGGTGTGCACCCAGCGGGGAGTGACCATCACCGGAAGCCGCTCGGTGAGGTAGCGCAGCATCTCGAAACTCGCGGAGCCGGAGCCGATGATCACCGCGGCGCGCAGGACCGCCGTCGGTACCCCCGAGGCGAGGAGGATCCGGCCGACCTCGGCACGGGAACGCAGGTGGGGCGACAGATCCCGCTCAGGCACGGATCCGGGGGTGAGTCCGCCCAGGTAGACGATGCGGCCGACGCCGGCCCGGCGGGCCTCCTCGCCGAAGACGCGGGCGGCCATGCGGTCGGTGCGCTCGAAGTCGCGCCCGCTGCCGAGCGCGTGGACAAGGTAGTAGGCCACGTCCACGCCGTCCATCGCCCGGGCGACGGACGCGGCGTCGGTCACGTCGCCTCGGACCGTCTCCACCCGGTCGGCCCACGGCTGGTCGCGCAGCTTTTCCGGGCTGCGGACGAGGCAGCGCACCCGGTGTCCCCGGTCGAGCAGCTCCGGCACCAGACGGCCGCCGATGTATCCGGTCGCGCCGGTGACCAGGCAGGCCGGCGGGGTGTCCGCGGGCCGTGAGGCCCTCGTGGTGCCGTCCGTGTCCATGCTCGTCTCCGTCCTCCACCGCTCGTCACCGGACGTCTTCGTCCGGCCGTGCCGCGGCCGCGCGTCCCCCCGCGGCCGTCCCCGGGTCGAGGCTGTCCCGCAGGCGGTCCAGACCCCGTCGGGTGTGACTCTTCACCGTACCCAGGGGCCAGCCGGTGACCTGGGAGATCTGGGTCTGTGTCAGGTCCTGGTAGAAGGCCAGTGTCAGCACCCGGCGCTGAGGTGCGCTGAGGAGGTCCAGGGCGCGGCCGACGTCGAGCCGGTCGAGCACCGTCCCTTCCTGGTCCTCGTCCGGGCAGGGCTCCAGCAGGGTGGGCAACCCCGCGGCGGCCGCGGCCAGTTCGGCCCGCAGCGCGTGTGCGGCCAGCGCGTCGGCGATCTTCCGGCGGGTGATGCCGGCCAGCCACGCGGGGAGGGTCACCCGTTCGGGGGAGAATCCGCTCCACTCCCGCCACGCTTCGGCGAACACCTGTTGGACGACGTCCTCGGCGTCTCCCGGATCCCCGAGCGCCTGCCGGGCCAGTGCGTGCACGAGCCCGCTCCACCGGGTGTGCAGGTCCGTCCAGTCGGCGGGGGACGTGAGAGGCGCGGGGGCGGCGGTGTCCCCGGCGGCGGGCATCCGCCGCGGTGCGGTGCCGGGTCGCACGCTCCCGGTGACGGGCTCGTCACCGGCAACGGAGCCCGGAGAGGCCGGCCCGTCCGGCACCGCCGTGAAGGGGTTCACCGTCTCGCCTCCTCGCTCGGCACGGGTGGGGGCGAGCGCCGCCGGGCCGTCACGCCGGGCGGCTCGCCCCGCGTGATCCAGCCTCGGGTCCGCTGGACTCGGCGACAACTCGCATCGGTTGCGCATCGAGTAGCCTCCGGACGAGGGCCGCGGAACCGGCCTCCGCACACACGTGCCGTGTCCCGCCGGAGGGTTGGCAGCCATGACCGAACCGACCCCGGGGGCGACGGCTCCGGGACTCACCACGGGTGCCGTCGCCCGTCGTCTGGGGGTCTCGCCCACGACCCTGCGTTCCTGGGACCGGCGCTACGGCCTTGGGCCCACGGCGCGCTCCCCCGGCCGGCACCGGCGCTGGAGTCCGGCGGACATCGCGCGGGTGGAGCGGATGTGCCGCCTGACGGCCGGGGGCGTGCCGCCGGCCGAGGCGGCCCGGGTGGCCCTCACGACGCGCGGGGAGGACACCGGCCTCACCACGGCGGACCGGCCGGCCCCGGCGGCGACGCGCCGTGGCGGAGCCGGCGGCGGCCTCCCTCTGGGTGACGTACGGCGGGAATGCCGGGGTCTGGCCCGGGCCGCGGTGCGGCTGGACTCCGCCGAACTGGAGTCCAGGCTGTCGGCGGCGATCCGGGACCACGGACTGGTCGTGGCCTGGGAGGAGGTCGTGGTGCCGACCCTGCGCGCGGTGGGCCGCAAGTGGGCGTCCTCCGCCGACCGTTACGTGGAGGTGGAGCATCTGCTGTCCTGGCACGTCTCCACGGCGCTGCGCCGCGCGCCTCTGCTCCTGCCCCGCGCGGCGTCGCCGGCCGGGGCGCCGCCGGTCGTCCTGGCCTGTGCGCCCGGTGAGCAGCACGCGCTCCCCCTCGAGGCCCTGCACGCCGCGCTGGACGAGCGGGGTGTGCCGTGTCTGATGCTCGGGGCGGCGGTTCCCCCGGAGGCACTCCTGGCCGCTGTGCGGCGGACCGGTCCGGCGGCCGTGGTGGTCTGGTCGCAGGCCCGCACCACGGCGGCGTCCGCCCTGGCGCGGCGGATCGACGGCCTGCGGTGGGGCGCGGCGGGCGCGCGGGGACGTCCCTTCGTCCTGCCCGCGGGGCCGGGCTGGGACCGGCGGGCGCTCCGCGGTTTCCCCCGCTGCTCAGGGCTCGGCGACGCCGTCGGGCTGCTCCGGGCGCTGTACGCGCCGGACGGCACGGTCCGCCGTATGCCCCACGTACAGGAGGCCGGGGGCGGCCCGTCGGCGCCCCGTACCCGTTCCTGACACACGGCCGGGAACCACCTCCGGGCAGCGTGCGGCCGGGCGGCCCCCGTCGCGGGGCCAATCGGAAGAGCACAACACTCAACTCCAGTCACAGGTATTACTATCTCGGATGCAGACTACAGCCAGTAAACACGCAGTGGCGGGC